>CAYUSM010000037.1:0-18931 GCA_964447345.1 uncultured Sulfitobacter sp.
GCAGAGGTCTCCATCGACGAGCCATGGGCGCTTGTGGAAAGCTTCGCGACCTTCAAGCGCGAGCACCCGGATGATGTGAACCGAGGCATGGAAGAAGTGGTCTCGCGCCTGCAAAATCACGGGGTCGAGGTGAAAGTGCATGAGCCCGATCTTTTCTTGAGCCTGCCCGGGGAGGCGCGGGTCGAAGCCGGTGGTACAACGCATCGAGCGAAACCCCCGGCATTCAGCGCCAATGCGCCGGACGGGTTCACTGGCCCGCTTGTCTATGTCCCCGGCACCACGAACATGGATGAAGAAGACGCGTTTGAAAGCCAGCTTGAGGCGGGCCCTGAAATGGAGGCTAAGGTGCGCGGCAAGATCGTCTTGACCGAAGGTTTCGCCAGCCCCGCAATCATCTCCCTTATGGAAGGCTGCGGTGCAATTGGTGTGATTGCGATCAATCCCGGTGTCGATATCCACTGGGGTATCTGCACGACCATCTGGGGGATCCCAAGCGTCAGCGACTTGAGCCGCAAGCCGGGTATCCCTGCGGCAGCCGTCAACATGGAAAGCGGCAAGGCACTGATCGAGATTGCAAAGGCAGGTGGTGACGCCACGATCCATACCGAGATGGAAGAGGGCTGGTATCGGTCAAAACTGCCAGAGATCACGATCAAGGGCAGCGAAGAGCCCGACAAATACGTTCTCCTGCACGGCCATTTGGACAGTTGGGATGTCGGCGTCGGTGACAATGCCACGGGCGATGCAACGATGCTTGAGATCGCCCGAGTCCTATGGGCCAACAAAGACAAGCTGCGCCGCACCGTCAAAATCTGCTGGTGGCCGGGCCATTCAACTGGACGCTACGCCGGATCAACTTGGTACTCCGATACCTTCGCGCTTGATTTGGACGAAAACTGCGTCGCACAAGTGAACTGTGACAGCCCCGGCTGTCGCTGGGCCACGGAGTTCATCAACGTCTCGGTCATGTCCGAAGCACATGACTTCCTGGCAGAGGTGATACGCGACGTTGCAGGCAAAGAACTGCATTCGGAACGCCCCCACCGCGCCGGTGACTATTCATTCAACGATATCGGCCTGTCGAGTTATCTGATGCTGTCCTCTGCCATGACCGATGCGCATCGCGAGGAGCTGGGCTACTACGCCGTTGGCGGCTGCGGGATGAACATCGCCTGGCACACAGAGAACGACACGCTTGAAATCGCGGACAAGGACATCATGCTGCGCGATATCAAGGTGTATCTGCTGGCGGTTTTCCGCAATGCAAATGCAGACATTCTACCGATGGACTGGCGGGCAACGGCGCGTGAGTTTCAGCAGACCATTGACGACTATCAAACACAGGCTGGCAGGACATTCGACCTATCGCCTTCGCGCGCTGCAGCGGACGCCCTCCTGGCTGATCTTGAGCGTTTCTATGGACGCATCGCGGAAGGTGCCGTCGCTCAGGATGCAGCAAACACTGTCATACAAGAACTGTCCCGCATCCTTGTACCGGTGAATTTCAACCGGTCTGACCGTTTCCGCCATGATCCGGCACTCACCATTCCACCACTGCCTGCATTGGAAGAGGCCACCAAGATCGCTGGGCGGCCTGCCGACCTTCAGGGTTTTTCCAAAACGGAACTTGTCCGCGGCCAGAACCACGTGATTGCAGCGATGACTTCGGCAAGACGTTTGATAGAGCGCTTGGCGGGCTAAGCAGAATGACGGGCCCGGTTTACGGCCGCGCCCGCCTATCTTAGCTGTCAATCAGGCATCGGAATGTCATTGACCCAATGCGGCTGGTCATAGCCACGCTGCACTGCGGGCCTTTGAGCAATTTCGCGGTACCAGCGAGCCACATTCGGATACTCATTCAGGTCGATCTTTTGCCACTCGAACCGTGAAACCCAGGGCCATGTGGCCATGTCTGCAATGGAATAGGCACCGGCAATGTAGTCTCTTCCCTCAAGCCGCCTGTCCAGAACGCCGTAAAGGCGTTTGGCTTCCGCGTGATACCGTTTGCTGGCGTATTCTGAGGCATCAGGATTATAGTGTACGAAGTGATGGGCCTGACCCAGCATTGGACCCATACCGCCCATCTGCCACATCAGCCATTCAATTGTGCGCATCCGTTCTTCGGGATCATCTGACAGAAACTTGCCAGTCTTTTCGGCCAGATAGATCAGGATCGCACCTGACTCCATCAGAGTGAGGCCGTTGTCATGATCCACAATCGCGGGAATGCGGTTGTTAGGGCTGATGGCCAGGAAGTCAGGCGCAAACTGCGCATCTTTCGTGATGTCGATGGCATGGGTGGTAAAGGGCAGCCCCATTTCTTCCAAAGCGATGGACACCTTGCGCCCGTTTGGCGTGGTCCAGGTGTAAAGGTCTATCATATGAAGCTTCCTATTCCTTGCGCCATTTCCGTTACGCATTGAGTGGTGATGACGGCCAGTGCCTGTCAAAGGTCAGAGCGTGGAAAAACGATAAATCGCTTTGCATTCAAGCAGCAAGTCACAGGCAATTGAGGTTTCATGGAAGCGTGCAGTGGCTTTGTCTGCGTCTGGCAGTAAATTGGATGGCCAACGAGCCTTTTGACTGAAGGTTAGTATGTCTGCAGCCTCAGGCGAGGTGACTAGATGGTCAAGGGCACAAGGACATATTGACAATGCTAATGTCAATATGACATTAATAATGTCATTATGAAGACTCAACAACTATATGAACTGGTCTGGATGTCTCGTCCACTGATGCAAGCCGCAGAAGCCCGCGTCGAGAAGGGTTTGGAAGGCACAGACCTCACAGTCCGCATGCGTGCTGTCCTGGAAATACTAAGGTCAGACGGTGACCTCGCGGTGCCTGACATCGCCGCAAGGCTCCAGATAAAGCGCCAGTACGTGCAGCTGATGGTCAACGAAACGCTTGCCTCAGGCTTTACGGAACAACTGCCAAACCCAAGGCACAAGCGATCTGTTCTTTTGCGTCTCACTGAGAAAGGCAGGACGTTGATAGATGACGCCATTACGCGAGAAATGGACCTCATGCAGGCCATCGGCACCGATTTCTCTGCCGAAGATGTCTCCGTCGCTTTGAAGGTGGTGCAGGCTGTGACGTCTAAACTCAACGAGCACGAAGAAAGCATGCCATGACTGTCGTTTACCTCTTGGGAGCTTTTGTTGGTGTCGCTTTGGTATGGATGGCGACAGGGGTTTGGCGCATTGGAGCGATCAGCAAGGGCGAGCCCATCGGCGAACGGCCAAACACTGCCCTGCTCCTTATCGACCTTCAGGCGGTGTTCTGGGATCATGGTCCCTACGCGGAGCCCTCAAAATCCAAAGCGGAAGCTGTCATTCATGACGAGATTACCGCAGCGAAAAGGCAGGGCATTCCGGTGATTGCGGTCCGGCAGGAGTGGTCGATCCCCTCAACCAAAATGCTGGCACGGCTGACCATGAAAGGCGCCGCGCTTGAAGGCACGCGGGGCACAGAACTTGCAGCACCTTTCGCCAAAATGGCTGAACGCGTGGTGGTGAAGCGTGTGCAGGACGCCTTCGAGACAGGCGAACTTGATACGCTTCTTGCCAAGCTTGACGTCGGGCGGCTCCGCATCGTCGGGCTGGACTTCAACTACTGCGTCCAGAAAACCGCTCTTGCGGCGCGGAACCGGGGCTACCAAGTGACCGTCGTCAGACACGGCACGCTGGCCTCGGGTCCGACTGACCAAGCGGTTGAACGCATGACGTCTCAGCAGATAGCGCTTGAGTAACTCATTCAGAAAATGTGCGAGCACAGGGCACTGCCGTATTTCATTGTGTATGACCGTTGCGGCTTCAGGTCCCAGAAGGGGGGCATTCGGCGGTAAAGCCCCGATCAACTTACTTCAGCACATGCATTGCAAGGCTGGCACGATTGTCGATCTCCAGTTTGGCGTAGATCGACTGTATCTGGTTACGGACCGTTGAGGGCGCAACACCGAGGAGGCGCGCAGCCTCCTTATGGCTGTGGCCGTTGGCAAGCACCTCTGCAACACGGCGTTCTCGCGCAGACAGAAAGTCAATCTTCCGCATCGGGCGCAGGGACATGCGATAAAGCTCCGGTCCCGTTGGGGTTCTCAAACACTCACATGTCGCGACAAGCTGCTGGTCGACCAAGACGTGCTCTCCGGGTTGCCCCACATAGTCAGACAGCCACCGCGGGACCCGGTCACCTTCGTTGCGTGACCACAAGTGCCCAAACTTTTCGCAGGCCGAGCTGAGACCAACCAGCGCGGTGCCATCATGGCTCAATAACAGCGATGCGGATTGGGCATCAGCCTCGTCTGGTTCGTTGGCCGAGGCGATTTGTGCTGCAAAGGAAATGTTGTCGATGGCGCATTGCAAAAACTCCTGTTCCTGCCGGGTCCATCGCCGCGCTTGCGGGCCGCCACGATAGGCAGACAGAAAGAACGATGCCGTACGCTCAGGTCGCAGGCACATGGCGGTCACCATCTGCGAGATGCCGAAGGTATCAGAAAGGTGCTCCATCCCGTCGGTCTGGACAGACCCGTACCTGTCATAGACCGGCACGCAGGTCGGATCATTGATGAACTGATCGACAAGCACATCCTGATCGGAAATCTCCGACCACTTCCTGTAGTAGTGATCTGGCAGGTTATAAACGGAACTCGCGTGAATGATCGTGCCGGTCTGTTGCACCTGCGCCCAGCCATACCACGCGCTGTCAAACTCCATCAGTTCCGCCAGCGACGTCACCGCGTTGTTCACCAACGCGTCAATACCGCTTTCCTGCGCCTGGACATTCAGTTCCAGAACGAAGGCGGAGAGTTCCTTGATTGAGCTTCCCATGCGTGCCCCGGCGCTATCTCCAGTGCTTTTCTTCGCCAGTATAGGCGGAACCGGGCAAAGCGCCATCTTTTGTGAACGCATCCAGAACGTTGCGCATAATTTGTGCGACGTTGTTTTCTCCGCCGTGGCAAGGCAGGGCCTGGCTCCACCCGATGGAGCCTGCAGCAAAGACCGCGCCGTCGTTTGGCGTGGTGAAATAGATCATGTCCCCCCGCACCTGGGGGTCTTGCGTGCCGCCGCGCCCTGGAAAGGCGTAAGTGATTTCCTCGGACACCAATGGATAGTTGTCAGTGTGGTTGCCCGAGGAGGCGAGCAATAGCGTATGCGGTGGGGTGCCAAGGGCCAGCTCATAGCGGTCGAGTTCGACACCGGCCGCACCGCCAAGTGCGAGGCCGAAATCACCAATCAGCTCTTCATCGCCCAGTCCCTGGAATATCCATGCGACGCGCTTGTGATAGCTGTCAGGCATCCGCTCAAAAGGTTCCGCGCGGTCCATCCCCTCTGTAGAGAAACCCAGGCCCACCAGCTTTTGTGGTGCGCGCCCGCGTGATCTCCACAGGCCCGAGCGTTCACCCGTAGAGACGAGGTATCCTTCGCCGGGCTCAGCCTGCCACGCCCGTGAGCCCACATCCAGTTTGCGCACCTCAATACAGGCTGGATCATCAGGGCAGGCGGCGGTTACCCAGTAGTATCCGTTGCCGCCCAAATACATGATCCGTCCCCCGCTGGTCAGATACCCTTCCGTCGCGTCCAGCATGCTTTCCGAATAGTACTCGGGGTGGGTGACATTCAGCACCGTCTTGTAGGGGGCGAGCGCGCGTTGTCCTTCGCGGTCAAGGTCGTGGTCTGTGATCAGGTCGTAGTCGTACCCCGCATGCTCCAGCCACCACAGCAACGAAAGGTCGGCTGGCAATGCCCAAGGGAAGTTCATTCCAGCCATGCGGTACCCGGGGCGGATGTTGATGATGGGCCGTTTCCAGCTGGAATAGCAGACACCTGCGCCATCCGAATGATGATCATAGGTGGAGCGCCCGAACTCCTGCAACCGGTTGTAGACGAGGTCTTCGCCAGAGATCACCGGAGTATGGGCCACGATCGCCTGAGCAATCTGCGCCTCGAAACTCAGATGCTCATTTGCGTAAGCCAGATACGTGAAGGTCGACATCAGCACCGCGATCTTTGCACGGGGCTTGTCGGGGCGGATGATCACGGGGATGCGGTCAACGGCATCCCCGGAGGTCACCTTGAGTGCATAGACACCTGACTTGAGGTCCGCTGGCGGTGTCCAGTTGACCGTCGGTTCCCATGCGCAGTCGGTCAAGGCGTCCTCATGAAAGGACACGCCGCCATATTGCGACGGGTTCAAACGGTAACTGTCATCGCGCCCGGTCCAGTTCCAGCCGGTCATGCCTCGTATGGGACGGTTTACGCCGGTTGCGTGCAGCCCATGTGGTCCGGTGTCCGTGATATCAGGTCCGATGCCGCGATCTGAGAAGCCCTCTGTTGTATCCCAATAGGCGACAGGATCCTCTGGTGCCTCCCCGGAGGCAATCGCTGCCATCTCATCTGCGTCCAGCGCCCGGCCTATCATGCCGCAGCGGTCAATCTTGCCGTTATAGAGCATCGAGACAAACTGACCGCGCTCAGGGTTTTGCTCGTGGGCACCAGCAAGGAGAAACGGAGCATCTGACGCGGCGGGTTTGACCCGAAGTGTCTCGACCACATGTGCGTTGTGATCATAGGGGGTCACTGGCCCGATATGTGAATTCCAGGCATTCTGCACGCCGATCTGGCGCAGGCGGGCCTCGCCAGTGGCCGGGTCAAAACTGACAACAGCGAGTACCCAGACCTTGGGCACGAGCGGCGCATCGGCAGTCACCTGATCGACGTTTGCGCCGTCACCCACCCAGAATTCCAGCTTGCCGTCCGGGTTGATGCCAAGCCCAAACCCCTTGCTTTCATGGACCGACCACGCACCCATAATCGTTTGGCGTTTGCCCGACAGAAGGGAAGGCCAGATGAAAGCATGAAGTGTGAAGGCCCCTTTGGGGTACAATTGTCCCGCAGTGTCGGCAACCCGCGCGAAAGAGCCATTCTGCGTGTACTGCCGCCTGACTGCGAGTTCTGTGGGGATGTCGGACGCGACCGTCTCTTCGATGAACCCTGGGCCATCAGGGTTGAAATCGCCATGTACCAACCGCACCAGCTCGGCCTTGACCGTCGATGTCCCTTCGGCCGAAACCATGAAATCAATCGGCTTGCCTGCCTGCGCTGACAAAGGGTCAGAGTATCCGAAAAGACGAATGTCGGTCATGCTTAGCTTTCCAAAAGGTCGTTTACACGCAGCAGGAACACCGCGTGATAGGCATCATTGATGTTGGTATATTCGCGATCGTCTACCACACGTGGTGGCATCCCGCGCTCACCGGAGACGGCCATGATGCGGAACCGTTCTTCCGCTGGTTTCATACGGTGAATGACATACTTGTCCGCCATTTCGCCCCGTCGGAAGAAATTCAGAACGCGGGAGAGGGCATCTGAGTGATGGCCCAGCGGATCGCGTTTGTGCTCTTCGATCAGCTCCGGTGTGATCATGGTTTTCAGCCGTTCCCGCAGGCGTTTGTTAAAGCGGCGGTAGTAAAGCTCCTGCTTGTCGTGCACTTCGGTGGCTTCTTCTGGCATCGCCTCTCCTCCTTTTTCGGAACGCCGCGCGCGGGCCTCGCCGGATTTGCGGTGGCGGAAATCGCGGAACTGGTCCCGCGCGCCGGTCAGGCCTTCGCGGGCGAAAATCGTCACCCCGATCATGATGAGCGCCACAAGGATGATCCGGGGCGGACCCAGTTCGATCAGGCCTTTGTCAATCAGTGTCACGATGGCCGCACCCACCACCGCCCCTTCTGCGCGCCCCAGACCGCCAATGACCATCATCGCAAAAAGCAGCAGCAGCTGATCAAGCGAGAAAATCTGCGGTGAGATCGAGCGGAAATACATCGCATAGAACGCACCCACCACGCCAAGAGCGGCAGATGAGATGATGAAAACCATCAAACGCGCCCGCCGAAAGTCGATCCCAATGGCTTCGGCAAAAGCTTCATCCTCACGACTGGTTTTCGCCACTCGCAAAAGCAAGCCCAAGCGCTCGGAATTCACCAATCGCCAGACCAGAAGGGCGCCCAAGAGCAAAATGAAAGCGCCAGCAAAGCCAAGCAGCAAACCGGGGCGCTGCAAGAACCAATCGGCAGGAATGAAGCTGTCTACATTTGTGATAGCCCCGCCCGAGGCCGTCAGCGGTTTGAGCTGCAACACAAAAACGCGGCAAATCTCAGCGAGACCCATTGTCAGCAGTGCAAAATAGAGGCCGTCCAGCCGAGTCGAAGGTGCAGCAAGGATGGCCCCAAAGACGAGCCCTGTTAGTGGCCCGATCAACAGCATCAGCGGCCACGGCACCCCAAGATAGACGTTGAACGCGGCTGCCACGTAACCGGAAACACCGACCACGGCTAAGGTGGCAAGTGAAAAGATACCCGCCGTGCCGACGATCAACGTCCAAAGGACATTGATCGCGGCGTAGACACAGAAGATCGACACAACCGAAATCAGGGAGTTGGAAAGGAACGGTGTGACAATCGCCACAAAGGCAAGGCCCAAGGTCCACCATAGCGGTTTCTTGTCCACCAGCACCCGCTCGCGTGTCAGGGTTTTGGGGTTGTGCACATCCCGCCACTTCAGCAGATGCCGCTTGGTGCCCGGCAGCCGCATGCGGTGGCGCTCCGCCTCGCCTGACGGCTGCAACCGCCACTCCCAGGGCCTGCGCCCGACCTTATAGAACCGTTTGCCTGTCATTCGCGCGTATCATCCAAGAGTCCACCAATGCCGCGCGGACGGATGATCAGAACGGCGATAATGAAAAGGAAGGTGGCGAACATCACATAGCGTTGGCCAAGGAAGGGGATGGCCCCGACAATGGCCTCTAGGAACCCGACCAGCACCGCTCCGATCATGGCTCCGGGAACAGAGCCGAGACCGCCCAGCAAGGCGATGGTCAACCCTTTCACCAGCGGGATGACGCCCGCAGTGGGGCTCACAAAAATCGTCTGGCTGAGCAAGGCCGCGGCCATACCTGCCAATGCGCCGGTTAACATCAGCACAGGCAGGGCTGTGACCTGCCGTGAGATACCTGAATAGGCCGCGCCTTCAGCGTTTTGCATCATAGCGCGCACTTCCAGTCCACGACGGGAGTAGCGCAGCCAGGCCAGCGTCAGCACCATGATCAGGGCTGCGCCAATGATCGTGCCCGCCTGATCATATCTGATCTTTGTGCCAAACACCTCCCAGCGGCCAAAGCCGAAGATCTTGGGCAGGCCCTGATTGCGTGGCCCGAACACCCACAACAGCCCCTGGACGGCAGCGATGTTGAGGCCGAGTGTCACGATCAGTGCGCGGACCTGAAAGTTGGGTTTATCGTGGATCGGCAGGAAGGCCAGCAGGTAGATCACCACCCCGCACAGAGCGCCCGCGATCAGCGCTGATCCAACCAACACCCCGGCCATGCCAAAGGTGGCCAATGCCCCATTGCCAAGAGCTGTCGCAATCAGCGGTTTGACGGCACCGGTGGCCAGCCAAGCCGCATAGCCGGAAATGGCAAAGGTTGCGCCGTGGGCCATGTTGATAATGCCAACCGATGACCACAGGATCGAAATACCAATCGCCATCAGCGCGTAGATCGCCGACAGGTTCAGCGCGTATATGATCAGCCCTAAATCCATCAGTGCAGCGCCACGTGTCCAACGTCACCGCGCAAGCGGCCCGCATGCATCCCGATCATCCGATCCACCTTGCCCGTCAGCAGCGTGACGTTCTGTTCGGCAATGATCATCGCGCCGCTGACATCAAGGTCCCAAAGCGCTTCCATGACCCGGTGAGAGATCTTGGGCGCAAGACCCAGCGAGGGTTCGTCGATCAGATACAGCCGCGCTTCGGTCATCAGCATGCGCCCGATAGAAACCATGCGCCGCTCGCCGCCGGACAGCTTGCCCACAAGCGCGTGTTCCAACTGGCGCAGGGGAGGAAAGATATCAAAGATGCGGTCAATCCTCTGCCGCCGCTCGCGCCATGAGGTGCGGGAAAAGGCCCCGCATTCGAGGTGTTTTCGAACAGACAGTCCAGGAAAGATGGCGTCCCCCTGAGGGGCAACGCCGATACCTGCACGCACCAGCGCGGGTGTGCGTCGCCCCGCACCAAGCGAGCGTGTGCCGCCGATCTCCTTCCCATCAAGCAGGATGGAGCCCTGTTGCCAACCGCTCATATGTGTGAGCGCGCGGATCAGCGTCGTCTTTCCATGACCGTTCAGGCCGACAAGGCCGATGCGCTCGCCTTCCTTAATGCTCATGTCGATCTCATGGAGCACGCGCAGGGGGCCGTAACCTGCAGAAAGCTTTGATATCTCCAGAAGCTCAGGCATCCTGTCCCTCGAAGTATGCGGCCTTGACGCGTGGGTCATCAAAGACCGTCTTGGGGCTGCCTCGCGCAATCACCTCACCCAGATCAAGCACCACGCAGTCATCCGCAACGGCAGATAGCAGCTCCAACCGGTGTTCGATCAGCACAACGCCAATCGCGTATTCGTCGACCAGCTTGCGCAGGATCAGGTCCAACTCGTCAATTTCCGCGTTGATAAGGCCCGAGGCGGGCTCATCCATCAGGATCACCTTGGGCTTGCGCATCATCAGACATGCCAGAAGCAGCTTGCGCCGCTCAAAGGCGCCAAGGGCAGCTGCGGGTGTTTCGGGATGTGCTTGCAGCTCAACCAGCCGCGCCGCCCATTCTGCCTGATGGCGGCTTTGCATCGGCGCATAGGATTTGCGGGCCGCACGAAAGGTCTCCTGAACGGTGAGCGATGCGGGAACAACCGGGCTTTGGTATGTGCGTGCCACTCCCATGCGCGCGCGCTTGTGAAAGGGAACGCGGGTGACGTCCGCACCTTCCAGCATAACCTTCCCAGCCTCAGCAGTGTAACGGCCACAGAGCACCTCAAAAAGCGAGGTCTTGCCTGCGCCATTTGGCCCGACGAGCCCCAGGATCTGCCCCGGAGAAGCGCTGAGCGACACGTCCTTGAGGATTTGCCTGCCGCTGAAGGACAGGCATATGCCTTCACACCCAAAAAGCATTGGTTGCGCTTCCTTTACCACCAAGGCGGTGCCACGAATGGCACTTCGGCAAAGGGTTCGGGGGCGATGATCCGATGCTCGTTGTCTTGCACCTGAAAGAAAAGATGCGCCTGACCGCCTTCGGGATCATCGGTCATGTTGGGGTAGGAAATTCCGGAGTTCGTCTCGGGGTTGATCTTGTAGAGACCGTTCACGCCGCGATACTCAATGGCGCGGATCGCATCCACGACAGCCGCATGGTTGTCAGGATCACCAACCTCTTCCCAGGCTTTTGCCAGGATGTGCACCGCGTCATATCCGCCGCCGGTATAGACCATGCCCATCGTGCCCGGAAACTTTGCGCGGTACTTCTCGCGGAAGGCTGCACCCTGTTCATCAGCATAAACACCGTACACTGTGCCCCAGATCATGCCTTCGCCTGCACCTTGTGCAAGATCCAGGAACTCTGGCTGTGATGGACCGTACTGAAGATAGACCAGCGAGCCGGGAACGGGGTCAAATGCGTATTGCTGGGCAAATGCTGCCAACTCCGCCGCGACCCAGTGGTCGATCATGATTGCAGCCGCATCCGTGTCCTGCAGCGCGCGGATGACAGGTGCCCAATCCTGCACAGGGAACTGGATGTCTGTGATCTCGGCAATTTCCCACTCGCCATTGGTCGCTGCAGCGGCCTCTTGCGTCGCCTGGCTGATCAACTGGGTATAGCTGATCTGGCCCTGAACGATATGGATCTTGTTGTTCTTTGGCTGCCACTGACCAGATGCCACCATGTCCTGCAGGAACTTCACAAATCCTGAACCGTAATAGACTTCGGGCACATCCAGCTGGATGACGTTCTTGTACTTCTCCGGATCACCTTTGTAGAGGTCGACGTTCAGCGACGAGGTGTTGCCGTGCAGATAGGGCAGGCCGGAGGGCGCCACCGTGTCCATCGCGGGCGGTGGGATGATGGTGAAGGCCGAGGCAATCGCGTGGCTGCCGCCTTCGATCAAAGCCTGAAAGCCAGCGACATTGCCTTCGGGCGACATCATGTCCAGATCGATGATCTTGGCTTCAAGCTGACGGCCCAGAACGCCACCATCGGCGTTGATCTCTTCGATGGCCATCTGAACACCATTGGTCCAGTCCTGATGGTCGGCAACACCGACAGGGCCGGATTGCGCGGCAGGCACGCCAATGATGATATTTTCGGCCGTCGCTGCCGAGATCGAAAACGCACCGGCGAAGGCAAAGCCTGCCACCATCTGCGCGAAGGTTCGCTTGTTTGCTTTGAACATAATACACTCCCACGGTTTTGCATGATTACACTGTGGGATGCGCAAGGCTGTCTATGATGCATTTGCACTAGTCGGCGCGGTGCAAAGTAGGATGTGACAAGCCAAACGAACGGCGGGCATCAACTGCCCGCCATCACTAACTGACGGTCTTACTTCCGTGCGCCCTGAACAATACGGTCCAGGATCATCGCACAAAATAGGATCGAGAAACCTGCCAGAATGCCCTGGCCGACATTGGCATATTGCAAGGCCTCCAGCACGTCCTCACCCAGCCCCTTGGCCCCGATCAGAGAGGCCACAACGACCATCGCAAGCGAGAGCATGATCGTCTGGTTGATCCCGGCGCGGATCGACGGAGCCGCCAGCGGCAGGTCTACCTTAGTCAAAAGGTACCATTTGTTGGCCCCGAAACTGATTGCAGCTTCACGCACACTTTCCGGCACACCGCGCAAGCCCAAGACAGTCAGCCGTACAACAGGCGTGCCGCCAAAGATCATTGTCACTACGACCGCTGCCGGTTTGCCCACACCAAAGAAGGCAATCACCGGCACCATGAAGACGAACGCGGGCATGGTCTGCATGAAATCCATGATCGGCTGAATGAAAGCGTAGAAACGCGGGCGACGCGCAGCAAACATGCCCAGCGGAATACCGATCACAATCGACAGACAGGCCGCTGTCCCAAGCAACGCAAGGGTTGTCATCGCGGCCTCCCAAAAGCCCAGAAGGCCCATATAGGCGAGGAACGCGCCGGAATAGATTGCCGTGCGGATACCTGCCGTCAGCCAGGTCAGCAACACGATCAGACTTGCAATCACGATCCAGGGGGTCTGCACCAGGATGATCTCAAGCGCATCAAGCAGTGTCCGAATGCCAAAGGTCAGCCCGTCAAAGAACGCCTCGCTGTTGCGCACACACCAGGCGATGAAGTCTTCGACCCAAGAGATGCCCGTCAGGCGGATATTTGGGTCCGTGGGGAACTGGCTGAGCAACGAAAAGCGCCCCGGAAAGCTGTAGTGCATCATTGCGGCGAACACGATCAGCAGCATGAAGATGGCGCTGAAGGCAATCTGCGACACTGGCATGGCCGAGCGGATCGACCGATCCGACAGCCAGTCCGAGAACCGGGCTTCCAGCGCCCAGTTGGCCACAATGGCTTGTAACACCTTGACCGTCAGCAGGATCACGATGCCGGTCAAAACAATTGATGGGCCCTGCGCGGCCAAAGCTTCGGCCTCGGCGCGGATGCCGCCAATGTTCGCTTCGAGTGACTCCACCGTGCGCTGATAGACATCGACCTTGTCGGAATTGTTCTCAATCGCTGCAGCCAACTGCTGGCGGCGCAGCTCCAGTGTCCCTTCGATAGAGGCGATACGCTGCATCGCATCTGCGGCAAGGTCGCCAAACAGGCCACGGGCGATCTGGACAAAGGCTATCGCCTCAAGAATGAGGAAGGGCAGCGCCCAGGACCACAGCCCGCGCGCCCCGAACCACACCGGGCCAAAGATACCTGCCATCAGGTTAAAGGTGGGAGTAAAACGCGAGGATGCGCCGATCTTCTCGAAATTGCGGATGTAGTAGTCGGGGCTTGTGCGCACAAAGGTGCGGATGTTCTCGCGGCGCTCCTCCGCATAGGCCAGAGCGGCTTCGCTTTCGGTATCCTCCAGGGGATTTACACCAAGATCGGTTGGTTCGGTCATGATACTTCTGTCCCTTCGATCACGGTGCGCAAGAGGTCTGCGCGGGTAATCACGCCAACCTCCTTGCCATCCTCCTGGACCAGGATGGGGTTTTCGTCCTCAATCGCCATGTTGATGAGATTGCTGAGAGTCTCGCCACCCCCGACACGGGGCACATCGGCTGCCAGCGGCCCATGCGCGTCCACGAAAGGATCGACCGGTTGCATCACCGCATGGGCGTGTACCACCTTCAGCCGCGATATGCCCGCAACGAAATCCGCCACGTAATCATCCGCCGGGTTCATTACGATGTCTTCTGCGGTGCCGATCTGCACCATCTTGCCATCCCGCATGATGGCAATGCGGTCACCAATCCGGACCGCTTCGTCCAGATCGTGGGTGATGAAGATCGTCGTTTTCTTCAAGATTTTCGACAGCCTGATAAACTCGTCCTGAAGCTGTCGCCGGATCAACGGGTCGAGCGCGGAAAAGGGCTCGTCCATCAACAACACATCCGGGTTGGCGGCCAAAGCTCGGGCAAGCCCCACCCGCTGCTGCATGCCACCCGACAGTTCATGGGCAAACTTCGAAGCCCAAGCGCCAAGCTCAACAATGTCGAGAATGGCAGCCGCCTGACGCATGCGTTCATTTTTTGCGACCTGGCGAATTTCAAGTGGCATCGCCACGTTGTCCAGAACCGACCGGTGCGGCATCAGGGCAAAGTTTTGAAACACCATACCGATCTTGCTGTTGCGGAACTTCTGCAACTCGCCGGGGCCAAGGGCCATCACGTCCGTGCCTTCGATCTCAATCTTGCCTGCTGTGGGTTCCAGCAATCGGTTGAAATGCCGAACAAGCGTGGATTTTCCGCTGCCGGACAGACCCATGATGCAGAAAATCTCGCCGCGGTTCACGGACAGGCTGACATCGGCTACCCCAACAACAGCACCCATTTCGGCCAGCACTTCGGCTTTTGTCAGGCCGCGATCGCGAATTGCCTGAAGTGCGGCTTGCGCGTTCGCACCGAAAATCTTCCAGACGTTCGAAATCTCGACGACAGTTTCGGGGTTACCAGAATTCATGTGCGGCATCCCAACTATTCAAAAAATGTGTGAAACGTGCTGGCACCGGGACCCCGGTGCCAGCAGGTTCGTGCGCTTGCCGTGTTTAGAGCCCGAGCATCGCGTCAACGCGGTCAGAGTTGGCCTCGACCCAGGCTTTCGCAGCGTCTGCAGGGTCCTTGCCATTGGCGCTGATTTCGAATGCCAGAGCGCTCACATCGTCTGCCGTCACAGAGAAGTTGGAAAAGAACTCTGCGATGGCGGGCGAACGTTCGGTCAGTGAATTTGACCATGCGATCTGCACATTCTTCAGGGCGTCCTTGGTCGCAACCATGGATTTTTCATACCAGTCAGCATCATCTGACGGCTGAACCATGACATATTTGGCTGGATCAAAGGTTGGTTCGGTCAGCATTTCGACGTCGAACATGAACCAGACGGCGTGCGGCTTGTAGCAATAGAAGGCATAACCCTCGCCCTTGGCGATGCTGTCCTTGATGCGTGCGGTTTTCACGCTTTCCTCTGCGCGCACAGGTTCGATGAAGTCCAGCAGGCCATAGTCGCGGGTCTTGACCTCATTCACGTTCGCAGAGGCCCAGCCGGGTGCACCGATCCACATTTCACCTTTGCCGTTGCCATCGCTGTCCATCAACGCAGCCACGTCCGGGCGGCCGAGGTCAGCAATGTCTGTGATGTTGTTGGCCTCACCAAAGTCCTTGGTCACACAGAAGCCCTGATTGCCCTCATAAGGATTGGAGGACAGGGTCACCGTGCCCGCTTCGTCCACGTACTTCTTGGTAAAGCTTTCCTGATTGGGCAGCCAGACATCCGGGTGCACATCAATGTCGCCTTTGCCTTGATCCATCGCCTGGAAGATCGTGGCGTTGTTGCCTGGCACGTATTCGACGGTCCCGCCGATGCGGGATGTTACGATTTCGCCCAGTACATGGGCGATGGCCTGCGCGCCGGTCCAGGACGGCACACCAATCTTCACTTCTTCGGCAGCATTTGCCGCCAGTGCAAAGGGGCTGATCGCCGCCGATAGCACCAAGGCCTTGAGAGTTGTATTCATGATAGTCTCCTCTGTTGTTATGCGCCTTTGTGGCGTCAATTCAGTCCAATCCGTTCAGCAGCTGATCCTGATAGGCAAAAAGCGCCGTTGACCCGCCCGTGTGCAGAAAAAGTATCGAGTCAACTGGTCTAAAAGAACCCTGACGTATCATGCCAATTAGGCCAGCCATGCCCTTTGCGGAGTACACAGGGTCCAGCAGAATACCTTCGTGCTGAGCAAGTAGGCGGATTGCCTCAAGAGTACTCTGCGCCGGAATCCCGTAGCCTTCGCCGACATAGCCGTCATCAACCAGAATCTTGCTGAGCGGCACACCTTCCACCCCCAGCTTTTCAAGCGTCTTCTGGGTCAAGCCGTGCACCGCATTCATCTGCCGCTCGCGCGGCTGACGCACGCTTATACCCATAACGGGCAGCGCATGGTTCAGGGCATGAAAGCCTGCAACCAGCCCCGCCTGTGTGCCGGTGCTGCCGGTGCCCATGACCAGCCAGTCAAATTTCTGCCCGGTCATTTCCGTGTGATCTGCAATCTCTTGAGCGCATTTCACATACCCCAGGGCGCCCGTCGCGTTCGAGCCACCACCCGGGATGAAGTAAGGCCTATGGCCCTTCTCCCGCTGCGCTTCCGCTGCGGCTTCGCCTTCGGCATTCATGTCCAGCCCCGTAGGGCGGAACTCGTATGTCGCACCGAAAAGCTTGTCCAAAAGGACATTGCCAGTCTCTTCGTAGGTTGCGTCGCGGTCAGGGACACGGCGCTCCAGCAGCACATGGCATTTCATTCCGACCTTGCAGGCGGCAGCTGCCGTCTGGCGCACGTGGTTTGATTGTACAGCACCTTGCGTGACCAGCATGTCGGCCTTCTGTTGCAACGCCTCTCCAACAAGGAATTCCAGTTTGCGGGTTTTGTTGCCGCCCATGGCCAGCCCGGTGCAATCGTCCCGCTTGATGTAGATCTGCGGCCCGCCCAGCAGCTCGCTCAGTCTTGGCAAGGGCTCAATTGGCGTGGGTTGATGACACAGCGCAGTGCGGGGGTATCGATCAAAGTCAATTTTGGCGGATTTTCGGGGCAGCGCATCGACGTCGGCCATGGAGTCTCCTAGGGCAGATTTACGATACTGAGGATGCGACGGGCGCGATTTCTGATCCAATGTTATGTTTGAATGACATTATGCAAGATTTGCATTATCGTCCTTCAGATGGACATCTACCTCTTCCGCGACCTTGAGCGTTTGGCCCGAACCGGCAACTTCTCACAGGCTGCTGCGCTCGGTAACCTCAGCCAGCCAGCGTTCAGCAGGCGGATCAAAACTCTCGAAACCTGGGTCGGTGCGACGCTGGTGGATCGGTCACGTCAACCTGTCAGCTTGACCACCGCAGGCTCGCAGATGCTGGAGGCTGGGCTGCAGGCTCTGGCGCGGATTGAGCAAGAACGCAGTCAGATTTTGGAACTGCAATCCCTGCCGGACAAATACGTAGTCACCTTCGGTGCGCAGCATTCCATCGGCTGGCGCTTCTATCCGGCGTGGCTGCAAGCGCTGGAAGAAGTATACGGCCCGATCCTTTCGCGCCTGCGAGCCGATGATCTTCCCAATTGCATGCGAGACCTCAAAAACGGCGATGTCGATTTTGTCATTGGCTACGCCGACAGATCAGCTCAGCAGGACAAAGTGGCGGATTCCATTGTCATCGGTGAAGATCAATTGATCCCGGTGTGCAAACCCAATGCGGAAGGGACACCGCTTTTTGCATTTGAAACCTCGGCCGTCAGAATGCCCTTTCTGCGGTTCGGTGACACCGCCCCCATCGGCGCGCAACTGGAGCCTCTATTTGCGCGGCACAATATCGCGGCGCAATTGCAGACGGTCTATGAAAACGCCATGGCTGGAGCGCTCAGGATCAGGGCCGGGGCGGGCGATGGCGTCGCTTGGCTTCCCAAGAGTCTTGTCGCACCCGATCTGGCCAACGGCATTCTGGTGCAAACAGGTGATCCAGACTGGACTGTGGATCTGTCAATTCGCCTATATCGCAACAAGGCTTATTCCAATCGGATCACACGCTCTATCTGGGCGTTTCTTGAAGTGCGACAGTCGATTTCGCTTGTTCCGGGGCCTTGAGTGCACGCCCAACAGCTGTTTATTAATTGGCCTGTCTGTGCCGCCCGAACACCGCCGGTGTGGTAGAATTGACAACCTTCCGCCCCGCTCAGCCCTGGGGGCTTGCGATTGTAGAACAGTCGGTCTATTTCCACGATACGCCGCGCATCAATCGCGCGGCGATGGAGTGTTTATGTCTACGATTGTGGTCCGCCGCTAAGGTCCACCAACAGGACCGACCCAGTTAAAGGGACTTCCGCGCGGGATGCCGGAAGCCTTTCGGCCTGACATAAACCCATGAGACAATCCCGTGAATATCTCAAAACACGAACAGCGTGTTTTGCACGTTCTTGCACAGGGTGGAGCCATCCACTTTGAACGCATGGCGAACGGCAAAGTGCGCAATGTCACCTGCTTTACACGCGACGGCCATGTGCTGGCTGATTGCACGCTGAATCTCTTTGAACGCCTCAAGAAACGCGGCTTCATCAAATCTGAAAACGGACGACCTTACCGGCTGACGCGGCATGGTCTGCGCTGCGTCAATCCGCAATACGACAATCGATAGGAACGTTACAAAATGGACAAGATGACAATCAAAACAACTGTGCCGGAAGACACTTCTGCCTTGCAAGGTGTGCTGGATGGCACCGGCCTCTTTCCAAGTGAGATGTTGCCAGACATGATGTCGCCCGCGTTTGCGGGCGATACCGATGCGCTCTGGCTGACATGTCATTTCAGGGGGGAACCCGTTGGC
>CAYUSM010000038.1:0-18921 GCA_964447345.1 uncultured Sulfitobacter sp.
CTGCCCCCACGACGCGGCAACGCGCAGGTGCTGCGGCTGGCGGAAATGTTCTGCGAAGACGATGAGGCAGATTACAGCCCGCCTGAGCACCGCGCGATGATCCCACATGCGCGGGCGGTTTTCATCTCCGACTTCATGGGGGATCTGGACGGTGTGCAGACGGCCCTGACCAAAGCCGCGGACCGTGGCGTGCGGGGCGTGTTGCTGCATGTGCTTGACCCGTCTGAAGAGCTGTTCCCGTTCACTGGCCGCACCATCTTTGAAAGCGTGGGCGGCACGCTCAGCCATGAGACGCTCAAGGCAAACGACCTCAAGGATCGCTATCTGGAGCGTCTGGCCGCGCGCAAGGCGGAGCTTCAGCGGTTGTGTACCTTGACCGGCTGGCAATACGGGTTGCACCACACCGACCATTCCGCCCAATCGGCATTGCTGTGGCTCTACGGCGCGCTTGATGCGCGCGCAGGGGTGGCTGCATGACGGTTCTGGGCGGCATCGGTTTCACCGCACCATGGTTGCTGCTGGCGCTTCTGGCGCTGCCCATCCTGTGGCTCATCCTGCGCGCAGTACCCCCTGCCCCCATTCGCCGCCGCTTTCCGGGTGTCGCGCTTTTGCTCGGCCTCAACGACGATGAGACGGTGTCAGATCGCACGCCTTGGTGGCTGCTGTTGCTACGGATGCTGGCCGTGGCCGCGATCATTCTGGGGCTCGCAGGCCCGGTCCTGAACCCGGAGGTCGACCGCGCCGAAGGCGATGGCCCGCTGCTGATCGTGCTGGACGGCACATGGGCCGGTGCCACCCGCTGGCCCGAGCAAGCGCAAGCCATAGATGCGCAGTTGACCCGCGCCAGCCGGGCGGAGCGGCCTGTTGGCTTTCTCACCCTGACCCGGCCAGATGAGCCCGCTTTCCAGTCAGCTGATGTGTGGCGGACGCGACTTGCGGGTCTGTCGCCCGCCCCCTGGCAACCTTCGGACGTCGATATTGACCGCGCGACCGAGATCATCGGCAACCTCGGCGATTTTGACACGCTCTGGTTCAGCGACGCACTGGACTATGAGGGGCGCGATCAGGTGCTCGACGCCATGCAGGCGCGCGGCAATGTCGAAGTTTATCAGACCGCCGCCAATGTGCTCGCCATTGCCCCTGCGGTCTATGAAAACAACGTCGTGAACCTGAACATCGCACGTGCAGCGCCCGGCCTCGCGCGCGAGGTGGTCATTCAGGCCGAAGGCCGCGATCCGGCGGGCAATGCGCGCATTCTGGCAACCGCTTACGCCAACTTTGACGCCGCAGAGACAACGGCGCAGACAGAACTTTCGCTGCCCTCCGAACTGCGCGCACGGATCACGGGTTTTGCCATCGCCGGGCAACGCTCTGCCGGAGCCATCACACTGGTGGATGATGGATTGCGCCGCCGCGAGGTCGCCCTGATCGGCAGTGAAGGCGGACAGGAAGGGCTGCAACTCCTCTCGCCCCTGCACTATATCGAACAGGCGCTAGAGCCGACGGCGGAGCTGATAGACGGGTCGATCACAGACGTTCTGCCTGCCAACCCTGATGTGATCGTCCTGGCGGATGTCGCAACGCTTTCCGAGGCAGAGGCCGAGCCGCTTCTGGAATGGATCGACGGCGGCGGCATGCTGGTGCGGTTTGCAGGCCCCCGTGTGGCCGCCAGCGACATCAGCCGCTTTGACGAAGACCCCCTGATGCCAGTGCGCCTGCGCGCCGGGGGCCGCAGCGTGGGCGGCGCGATGAGTTGGGGGGAACCGAAGTCACTGGAAGCTTTCAAGGATACTTCGCCATTCTTCGGGTTGACGGTCCCCGACGATGTTGTCGTCTCCGCCCAGGTGGTTGCCCAACCCGATCCCACATTGGCGGATCGTGTGATTGCGGCGCTGAGCGATGGCACACCGCTGGTCACGCGCAAAATCGTGGGGCAAGGGCAAATCGTGCTCTTCCACGTGACCGCCACGGCGGAATGGTCAACACTGCCGCTTTCCGGTCTTTTCGTGGAGATGATGGAACGGCTCACCGTCTCCTCCGCCGCTGCAACACCAGATGCCGGTGATCTGGAAGGCACGACATGGACACCTTTGCGGGTGATGGACGGCTACGGCGTTCTCGAAGACGCGGGCAACCTGCCGGGTGTTGACGGTCCAGAGTTGATCTCTGCCCCCGCTGGCCCTGCCTTGCGCCCCGGCATCTACAGCAATGGGGATCGCCGTCTGGCGCGCAACGTCTTTACTGCAGACAGCACCCTGGCACCCGCAAGCTGGCCGCTGGACGTACCGGTCCGGGGTCTGGCCGTGGCGCCCGAGCAACCCATCGCAGGCTGGCTCCTCAGCCTGTCGATCCTGATCCTGCTGGCCGACATTGTGGCCTCCCTTGCGCTCTCGGGCCGATTGCTCAGCCGAAACTCCAGCGTTGCAGCCCTTCTTGTCGTCCTGCCCCTGGTCGGGTTCGCCCCCCCCGCAGATGCCCAATCCAACACCGATGAGTTTGCGCTGGCTGCAACTTCGGAAGTGTCTCTGGCCCATGTCATCACCGGTGACGCGCGGGTGGACGAGATTGCCGTGGCCGGGTTGAACGGTCTGGCAGATACCCTCTTTTTCCGCACCTCGGTGGAGCCTGCGCCCGCAACCTCGGTCGACCTTGAGACTGATGAACTGGCGTTTTTCCCCATCCTCTATTGGCCCATCACCCCCGACCAGCCGCGCCCCTCGACCGAGGCCTACGCCAAGCTGAACGATTACCTCCGCTCTGGCGGGCTGATTCTGTTTGATACACGCGATGCAGACATCGCGAGCTTTGGCGCGGCAAGCCCGAACGGCCGCAAGCTGCAGGACCTTGCAGCACCCTTGGACATTCCCCCGCTGGAACCGCTGCCCGGAGATCACGTCCTCACACGCACCTTCTACCTGCTGCAGGACTTCCCCGGTCGACACAACAGCCGCGATGTCTGGGTTGAAGCTTCGCCCGCAGATGCCGAACAGATCGAGGGCATGCCTTTCCGCAACCTCAACGACGGCGTAACGCCGGTGGTCATTGGCGGCAATGACTGGGCTGCCGCCTGGGCGGTGCGTGAGGATGGTATGCCGCTGGTCCCAATCGGACGCGGATATTCGGGAGAGCGGCAACGAGAGCTGGCCAACCGCTTTGGCGTGAACCTCGTGATGCACGTACTGACGGGCAACTATAAGTCGGATCAGGTCCACGTGCCTGCCCTGCTGGATCGGCTGGGCCAATGACCGCGACCATTGTCTATGATCCGCTGATCCCCATCCCGCTGCTGATTGTTGTGACGATCATCGCGCTGATCGGCCTCATTCTGGCGATCCTGCGCGGGCTGAACGGCTGGCCCTTGCGCGGCCTTGCGGCCGCGGTGGTGCTGGGTGCGCTGGCCAATCCGTCCTATCAGGTCGAAGACCGCGCGCCGCTCACCGATATCGTGCTTCTGGTCGAGGACGAGAGCGCCAGCCAGCGGCTGTCAGATCGCGCCGAACAGACGGAAACCGCAGCGACGGCGCTCGCCGCACAGATCACCGCACGACCCAATACCGAGTTGCGCCGCATCACCGTGCCCGACGGTGCAGGTGATGCCGGAACAGAACTGATGGCCGCCATCAGCGAGGCGCTGGCCGAAGAACCCCGTGCGCGCATTGCGGGCGTGTTGGCGATCAGTGACGGGCGCGTACATGATGCCGACCTGCCCGTGGACATCCCCGCCCCGATGCACCTGCTGATGACGGGCAAGGAAAGCGATTGGGACCGCCGCCTGTCCGTGCGCAACGCCCCCGCCTTTGCCATCATCGGAGAACCCGTCACCCTGACCCTGCGCATCGACGACCTCGGGGCGGCGCCCGAGGGCGCGGAACTCGCACCGCTCGACATCTCGATTGATGGGGAACCGGCGCAGACCTTCCGCGTGCCCATCGGCCAGGACCTTGAACTGCCCATCACCCTGCCCCATGGCGGGCGCAACGTGATCCGCTTTTCCCTGCCAGAGGCCGAGGGCGAGCTGACCGACCGCAACAACGCCGCCCTCATCCAGATGAACGGCGTGCGCGACCGGCTGAGCGTTCTGCTGGTCAGCGGGGAGCCACATCCCGGCGGGCGCACCTGGCGCAATCTGCTGAAGTCCGACAGTTCCGTCGATCTGGTCCACTTCACGATTCTGAGACCGCCTGAAAAGCAGGACGGCGTACCGGTGAACGAATTGTCGCTGATCGCCTTCCCGACCCGTGAACTGTTCATGGAGAAGATCGACGACTTCGATCTGATCATCTTTGATCGCTATCAGCGGCGCGGCATCCTGCCCGCCCTCTACCTCGACAACGTGGCAAACTACGTGCGCGAAGGCGGCGCTGTTCTTGTCGCCGCCGGTCCAGACTTCGCCACCGCCGACAGCCTCTATCGCTCCCCGCTTGGCACCGTGCTGCCTGCCACACCAACCGCGCGCGTGCTGGAAGAGCCCTTCCGCCCGACCGTCACAGAGCTTGGCCAACGACATCCTGTCACGACCAACCTGCCAGACAATGGCGATTGGGGCCGCTGGCTACGCCAGATTGACGTCGCCACGCCTCAGGGCAATGTCGTCATGGAAGGCATTGATGAGCGTCCCCTGCTGGTCCTCAACCGCGTCGGCGAAGGCCGCGTGGCGCTGATGGCCTCGGATCACGCCTGGCTGTGGAGCCGCGGCTACGAGGGCGGCGGGCCGCAACTGGAATTGCTGCGCCGCCTGGCGCATTGGATGATGAAAGAGCCGGAGCTTGAGGAAGAAGCGTTGACTGCCGTTGCCGACGGGCAGTCCATGCGCATTCAGCGCCGCACGCTCGGTGAAAGTGTTCCGCCCGTCACCGTCACCAATCCCGATGGCAGCACCGCAGAGGTCCAGCTGAACGAGACGTCGCAGGGCGTTTTCGAAGGGGCCTATCAGGGTCCTGAGATCGGTCTTTATCGCCTCGACAACGGTGATCAGACCGCCGTCATTGGTCTGGGGCCTGCCGCCCCGCGCGAGTTTGTACAGACCATTGCAAGTGACGAAGCGCTTGATCCGGTTCTGTCTGCCATGCGTGGCGGGGTGGCGCGGCTGGAAGAGGGCACACCACGGCTCCGCAATGTGCGCCCAGGGCGTCCGGCAGCCGGTCGCGGCTGGCTCGGCATCACACCACGCGGTGCTTATGAGACGCGGGACATCCGGCAGACAACCATTCTGCCGGGCTGGCTGGTGCTGCTGCTCTCGGCAAGCCTGATCACCGCAGCCTGGCTGCGCGAAGGACGGCGCTGAGCCGGGTCAGATCGCGCGCAGCAGCAACCCACCCGCGACAAAAGCAACGGCAATACCCGCGAGCATTTCGATCCCTGCCATGGCGCGTGCCATCTGAGGCGATCCGCTGAGACCGGCCAGCATCCCGCCGCTCAACCCGCTGGCAGCGAGCCCGACCATGATCGTGACCAGCGCTGTACCAATGGCCATGGCAAAGGTGCCTGCAATCCCAACCCCAAGGATGCCCATCTGCCAGGTGATGATCAGCACGAACAGCGCCCCGGTGCAGGGGCGGATCGCAATCCCTGCGATCAGCACCAGCGCTTCGCGCAGGCTGCCGACGCGCTCAACCTCTTCCAGTGTCGGGCCATGCGCATGGCCACAGGTCGCGCAGTGGTGACTATCACCGTGGTGATTATGGTCATGAGCATGGCTGTGGTCATGACCGTGGCTGTGCTCATGAATGAGCGGCCGCTGCATTAACTTGCGCGCACCTCGCCAGACCAGCCAGAGACCGATCAGCGCAATCGCACCATAGCTGACGGGTGCCATCATGACCTCAGTGGTATCCACCAGCGCCTGCCGCCCCAGGTTAAACACCAGAATACCCAGCGTCACCAAAGCCACCGCAGTGACTGCCTGACCCAACGAAGCGGCAAGAGCGATCAGGGAAAGCCGAAGCATTGGCACACGGCGGGCAAATCCGTACCCGCCAATCAGCACCTTGCCATGCCCCGGCCCCGCCGCATGGGCCAGACCGTATGCAAAACAAGCGGTGAGCAGGGCAATGATGGCCCCTGCCTCTCCCGCCCGCGCGCTGCGCAGGGCGCGCGCGATGGTGTTCTGAAACTCGCGCTGTTGCGACGCGGCCCAACTGCCGAGCTGGTCAAAACCGCCGCTCAGCCAGAACCAGCCAAGTGCGGCGATCACGGCAAGCGCGGCGAAACTCAGGAGATATCGCATGTGACAATCACCGCGCTGGCCAGCAGACCGCCAATGTCAGGCAGCCCTTCATCTTCCGGTGTGGCGTTGACGTCCAGAGACTCCAGGATCGTGCGCAACTCTCTCATCCGCGCATCGATGTCAGGCACCTCGATACGATGGCTGCAGCCCTCCGCTCCCAGCAGGCGCACCGGGCGGGTGATATCATACGCGCTATAGAAAGTGGGATCGTAGGGCTTGATACTGAACCCTTCAGCATCGGCCTGAACGGCCTCGATATGCCGCACATGCGTAGTGGTGATGCGACCCTCGTCATAGCTCGCGGTCGGTGTCAGCGGACCCGACAGCGTCAGTTCGCGCCCGGCCTGTGTGATCACCAGATCACCATTGAACCCGCGGGTCCACTGCATGTCGAAACCCGTCAGGTTGTCGATTTCTGCCGCGGTCAGCACGCCATCGAAATCAGGGTCCAGACCACGATCTTCCATGATCAACAGGGAATAGAACTCATCATAGACCCAGGTCACTTTCACCTCGGTCAACTGCCCGCTGTCGTCAAAGGTAAGGTCCAGACCCGTATCGATAAAAATATGCGGATGCGCTGCCAGAGGGCTGGCGAGCGTCAGGGTCGTCAGGAGGGCGGCAAGCGGTTTCATCGCCGTCTTGGCATAGCTGATCTGGCGGATGTCAGCAATATCAGCCGCTGCGTTGCATTGGCACATTCCCGCTATTGCAAACGGATGCGCACGCTGGCGGATCGGCCCTGAGCATCAATGACGGAGATGCGGGAGAATCCGGGTGCCTCAAAACGCAACATCACGTCGCGACGGTGCAGGTTGGTCAGCACCGGTGCACCGTCAATCAGCACCGTCAGGGGCAGGACGCCCGCACTGAGTTTGAGCGGCAGACTATCCTGCGTCATGCGCAAAATGGCCCCGTCGGGCGGGAAACTCACCTGCGGCGCACTTTGCCGGGCTGTGGAGAAAGCCGCATCGCGGCTACGGAAACGCTGCAACGGTTGTGGCAGCGCTGCGGTGCTCAGGATCAAGGTTTCAGGCGGGGGTGCCGGCAAAGGCGTGGGCCGGGATTTCAGGCGGCCAAAGGCCTCAAACAGGATAGGGGCCGCCAGATCACCACCAAAGGCACCCGGCACAGGTGTTCCGTCCGGTCGTCCCATCCAGACCCCAATCACATGCGCCCCGTCATAGCCAATGGCCCATGCGTCCCGATGGCCATAAGACGTGCCGGTCTTGTAGGCAATGTCGCGGGCCTGACCAGCGGTACCGGGCGGGGCCGGAATCGAGGCGAGGATGTGCCCCACCTGCCATGCCGCGCTGCGCGACACCAGACGGCGGGGCGCCGCGGGCTCAATACCTTGGCGCCAGGCCAGCGGCTGAACCTTTCCGCCATTGGCAATCCCGCCATAAAGCTGGACAAGGTCGTTTAGCGTCAGACCAACGCCCCCCAAGGCCACCGCAAGGCCCGGCTTGCCACCCGGTATCTGCGGTGCCGCCCCGCCTTTGCGCAGCGTCGCCATCAGCCGCGCTGGTCCCAGCTCCTGCGTCAGCAATACAGGCGGGATGTTGAGCGACAGCTGCAATGCCTCGCGCAGGGTCAGCTGCCCACGAAATGCCCCGTCAAAGTTCTGCGGGGCATAGCGGCCAAAGGCCACGGGTGAATCATCGATCAGCGTATCGGGATGGGCCAGCCCCTGATCAAAAGCCAGCGCATATATGAACGGTTTCAGCGTTGAGCCGGGTGAGCGCAACGCACGGGTCATGTCGACAAACCCCAGGCTTCCGTTCATGGCGCTGTAGGCAGGGGAGCCGACAGACGCCAGCACCTCTCCGGTTCGGTAATCCGCGACGACAATCGCGGTTGAGGCTCCCGGCGGCAACGGGCGTGTGGCGCGCGCGGCAAGAGCTTCGATCTGTCCTTGAAGGGTGGCGTCCAATGTCAGGTCGTGGCGCGGGCTTAACGGATCCTGCTGCCGCACCAGATCGGCAAGGTGAGGGGCCTGCCGAACAAAGGCGCGCATGCGGGTCGGCACGGCAGCCAGACGCATCTGCTCCGGCGCGTCGACTCGCGCCAAGACGCGGCCCCGGGCAGCCTTGGCTCTTTCGGGATGTCGGTCGGGACGGCGCGCTTCAGGGGCTTGTGGCAAGGCAATCAGCAGGGCCGCCTCGGCCTGGGTCAGCCGCGCAGGTTCCTTGCCGAACCACGCCAGCGATCCGGCCCGCAATCCTTCCACCGCCCCACCATAGGGCGCATGCGCAAGGTAAAGCTCCAGAATTTGCGATTTGCTCAGCCGCCGCTCCAGCGCCAGCGCGACACGCAGCTGCCGCAGCTTTCCGGCCCATCGCCCGGTCCCGGAATTCTCCAGCAGACGCGCGACCTGCATGGTCAGGGTCGACCCGCCTGAGACAACCTCCCCCGCCATGATAGCCTGCCCCGTGGCCCTCAATGCCGCAAGCAGATCAACACCTTTGTGGCTAAGGAATCTCTTGTCCTCATAGGCGATCAACATGTCGATGAAGTCCGCATCCACCTGATCAAGGCTCAGCGCCAGACGCACGCGCCCATCCTCGACCGGGAAGACCCGCATCAACGCGCCATTGCGGTCCCGCACCTCAACCGACGTTTCGACCAGGACAGGCGGCAAATCGGTCTCGGCCACCCAGACGTCAAAACGGTCCCGCAGCCCTGCGCAAAGGCCGAGGACCAGCGCCAGTGCAAAGAAGCCGGACCGGCGGATCATGGCAGGACGATCATCTGCCCGGTTTCGGTATTGGCGCGGTATTCGGGCCGATACATGTCCTCAACCGTCGCTGCCGGGTGGTGGTAGCTGCCCGGTGTGACAGCCCGCACGATATAGGCCAGCCGGAACGGCTCCGCCTCACGGTGGTTCACGGCAGCAATGAAGCGGTCGCCGCGGAACTCGGCATTCTCGGCGGGTTTGGTCTGCAACCAATCCAGCGCAGTCAGCTCACCGCTGCGGATCAGGTTGGGATTGTCGATCTCGAACCCCGCAGGCAGTGGATCATCCACGATCAACCGCGCGCCGATCTCTTCAAACGGCGTGACCTCGATCACAACGGCCAGCCGTTCGCCGGATGGCACGGGCCCTTGGACCGGCGTGCCGTCCATGCTGTAGTAGCTGCGCGTGATCTTGTATCCATAGCCATCCGCAGGTGGGGCCACTTCCGGCACGCCATAGGCCGTCATGGTCACGTCCATCGGCACAGTGCTGATGTTCTCAATGACCGAGGCGCGCGCGTCGCCGTCCCTGAGCCGTTTGACGACCGGTCCACGGGCGTCCTCACCATCCACCCGCAGACCGGGCACCGCATCAGGCGAGGTCAGCGCATGGGCCGCCATCACAACCTGCGCTGCTTCCTGCGTGGAAAGCCGCCCGGTATCCTGATGGACCAGCGATACGAGGTTGGCCGGATCAAGCGCATTGCTGCCCGCTTCCGCGCTCAGTTTCAGAACCGCAGCCGTGTCGCGCAGCGGCGTGCCAAAGTCAGCGCGCCAGCGGGTCGTGTTGCGCTGACCGATCAGCATCGCGCCCGCCCGGCGGAACATCGCATCTGCGCGCACCGGATCACCATAGGCGGCCAAGGCAGCGCCCAGTTGCGCGACCGCAAGCGGTGTGCCGAAATCCTGTGCCTTGGTATCGGCGTAATACCGCAGATCCCCCATGCTCGCCGCCCCCTCGCGGGCCAGCACCAGCAGCGCATAGGCAATGTCTTCGCCGCCATTGTCAAAGTCTGGCGCATAGCTGATCCGGTTGCGCAGATTGTCCATGGCAAGGCTGAAGGCGAGGTCCGGCACCCCATGCCCCTGCACGCGCGCACGTGACAGGAAGTCCGTGACATAGGCATCCAGCCAGAACTCCCCCGACTGCGCGCGCCACATGCCAAAGGCACCATTGCTTGATTGCCGGGACAGGATGCGGGCGATGGCCTTGCCAATCTTGTCCTCGATCCGCGCAGGTTCACCCAGGCCTGCGGCTTCTGCCATGGAACTGAGATAGAGAAGCGGCATCGCACCCGATGTCACTTGTTCGGTGCAGCCGTAAGGGTATCGGTCAAGCTGTTGCAATAAGCCCGGCACGTCAAATCGGGCGAGCGGCCCGGCGGTCAGGGTCGCGCTGCCCGTGCCAAGGCGCAACCCGGCAAAGACATTCCGATCGAACGTGAACTGCTCTCCCACCCCCAGCGAAAACTGACGTGTAACGGCCACCTCCGGATCGTTGTTGCGCACCGGCATGGTCAGCACCTTGCGCAACTCCTTGCCGTCCGGTGTTCTAAGAACCACGGTGATCAGCGGATCGCCAATCTCTCGCCCCCGCAGTGGGATGTTCAGACGCGTCGACCCTTCCTCTGCCAGCGTGACAGTTGCAGGGACATCGCTCAGCGCCACACCAGCATCGGCGTAAACCTCCAGCTCCATATCTCCGGCTGGCCCATCGGCGTGTACCAATTCCAGCAACAGACGGCTTTCGTCACCGGGCGCAAGGAACCGCGGCAGCGACGCCGTCACGACAACAGGGTCCTTGGCCACCACGTCACGTTCCGCATCCCCTACAGCAGACCGGGTCCAGGCAACCGCCATCAGTTTGATCGTGCCGTTGAAGGCAGGCTTGATGATCTCGACCTCCGCGCGGCCATCCGGGCCAACTTCAATAGGGCCGGAGAAGAACGCCATCAGCTTCTCGGTCGGGGGCGGCGATTGCACCTGAGCGCTGGCGGCTGCATCACCGCCCGAACGGACAGTACCCAAAGCCCCGTTCATGCCGTCAATCAGGCGCCCGTAGATATCGCGCATCTCGACCCCAAGTCGGCGCTGTCCGAAGTAGTGATCAGAAACATCCGGTGCCTCAAATCCCGTAAGGTTCAGGATGCCCACATCAACCGCCGCCAAGGTGACATAGGCTTTCTCACCCGCCTGAATGCCTTCGATTTCAACAGCCGCCCGCATAGTACCCGCCTGCCCGTCCACCGTCTCCGGTACGTCAAAACGGACGGACAGCGCCTTGTCCTCCGGCGCGACACTGGCATGGGCAAGACCCAGTTGACGAGAGGGGTTCAGCCCGGCGGCGGCATCCATGCCCCGCAAGACCGAAGCGGTGACATAGGCCCCGCTGCCCCACGCTGGCGTCACCGTCAGATCAAGCGTGTTCTCCCCGGCACGCACCGGCAGCACCTGACGATGGATCACCTGATTGGACAGGACAGAGACCAGCGCGACCCCTTCGCCCTCCGCGATCAGGCGCAGCGTCGCGGTGTCACCCACCTTGTAGCTTTCCGCATTCAGCGACATCTCAAGCCGGTCAGGCGTGTCTGTGGCACCATCGCCGCCGTACCAGCCAGAGTAGAACTGATGGGAGGAGGCCGCATAAGGCGCGCCAATGCGCTCAACAATGATCTCGTAGCTCCCCCATTCCGTGGGGGCCGTCACCGTGGTGGGGGCCTCGCCCAACATGACCTCTCCGGTGTCTACACGGATACGGCGCGTGACGGGCTCCCACTCCCAATTGCCATAAAGCTGATACCACTGATACTGGGTCTCAACCCTGTTCACGGTCCAGCGCGCTTGCATCGGCGCAGCACTGCCATCCGGCCCTACCGCGATCACATCAAAGGCGGCTTCCGCCCCTTCCTGCAATGTGTCCTCGAACAGCGGTTTGATCCCTATGAGCGGCCCGTCCGGTGTGACGGCCTTCGTCTCGCGCCGCTCCACCGGGCGGCCTGATCCTTCGGCCACGCGCAGGATCACCTCAGCCTCCAGCGGCGTGCCGGGGTCTTCCTCCAACACAGGCAGTTGCAGCGCGAGTGTGGCCTTGCCGTCGGCATCTGTCATGGCGTTGTCGATAATCCGTGTCTGCGTGCGGAAAGGCGCGTCGTACAGGCCGAACTGATAGCCCTCCCACCCCTCAAGGCTGCGCACAGCGCGCAGGCGCACGTCTCCCTCGACCGCCAGATCAGCGCCGGGCGCACCAAAGAGATACCGCACGTCAACAGTCACCGGTGGCGTCTGACCCAGACGCAGGGGCGCGTCAGGGAGCGTGATATCAAAGTCGATCCGTTCCGGCAGGAAATCTTCAACCAGCACGACCTGGCTTGCCAGCGCAGGCGCATCAACATCGGTCTTGATGTCCACACGCCAAGCGCCGCGCGGTACATCCGGCCCCAGAGTTAGGGCAAAGACATGTCCGCCCAGCCGCGCGTTTTGGCTAAGGTGGCGGCTGTATTCGACACCATCGGGACGCTTAAGGATCGCCGTCACCGGCAGGTCTTCCAACGCCCGCGCCTGATCGTCGCGGGTCAAAACCGTGGCATAGATTGTTTCGCCAACGCGGTAGGCCCCGCGATCCGTGGTCAGGAACGTGTCAATGGGCGGGGCGGGAGGATGGCCTTCGACACCTCTGTCCGACAGATCAAAGGCCGGGTCCGTCAGGGGCAGGAAAGCGATGTCTGTCTCACCCTCCTCAGCCATCAGCAAGGCAGGCTGTGCCGCCCCCGCGCCACGGGTCAAACCGGCGGGAAAACTTGCGAACCCTTCCGCATCTGTGACCGCCGTCCCAAGCACCGCATTGGCCCGGCTGATCAGGCTGACGGTCACGCCCGGCTTGGGGGCGGCATCGGTCAACTGCCGGACAGAGACCTGCATGCCATCGACACCCGACCACGTGGAAAGCCCCAGATCAGAAAGCACGAACCACTGCATCGCAGCGGCGTTTTCATACGGGTCCTGCCCTGGCACCGACGCGCTCAACGCATAGACACCCGGCTGCTGATCACTCAGCGCCTCCGCCAGCGGCAAGCGCGTCGTCATTTCAACGTTCAACTCATTCTGCACATCGGCTTCACCGCGCCAGACCTCCTGCGCCAGATCGCGCGCGAACTGATCGTCTTCATAGGCGCTGAGTGGACGCCCGAAATAGCTTTCGCGGATCGCACGTACCAGATTGCGGTCGCTGACACGGCGCAGGCGCAAATCCAGATTTGAGGCATTGACCGTTTCAACCGGCAGTGCCGCATCCGCGCTGCGTGGCAAAACATAGGCCCGGCCGGGAAAACGCACACTTGGTGTCCGGTCACGGACATAAAGCTGCAGGCGCACATCCTTGTGCAGCGTCTCACCACTTGCGGCGGGCAGGCCCGCGCGGAAGGTCACGCCATAGCGTTGGCCATGCTCGACCCCGTCAATACACAGTTGCCGTTCGTCAGCTTCAACCACCAGCCCACGCCCCTCAACCCGGACAAAGGGCTCATAGTCGACACCCGCCTGAACCAGTTTTTCCGAGAACTCCGCACAGATGCGCGGGGCGGCAGCGTCGTTGTCAACGCGGTGTTCAATGATCCGGAAGCCGTACTTGCCGATAGCGTCATCAAGGGCTGTTTCCAGATCGTCCCGCGGTGCGATGCCAAGCGCCAGCCGCAAGGCCGGGATCATATCGCGGCCGCGGCGATTGGCCTCCAGCGCACCGGCCATGATACGCAATGCTTCAACCCGCTCACCGGCGGCAGCGGAACGAAAGTACCCGTTGATCGCTGCCTGCAGCGCTTCGCGGCGGTAGCGTCGCCGCTCCTCATTCTCCCCATTTGCTGACTGTTTCAGCGCAAGACGGGCGTATGTTGTCCACAAATCCCCCCGGTCAGACAGCGCCACCGCTTTGCCCGCCCACCGAAGTGCCGCGCGCGTGTTACCGGCCTGCTCCGCCTGGCTCAGGGCCGCGATCAGATCATCCGTGGTTTCATCCGCAAAGGAATACCGACGGACATTCTGCACCACGAGCCCCCGCGCCGCGTTCAGATCGCCTTCTGACAGGAAGGACAACTCCGCTTGCCGCTCTTCCGCTGCTGCCCGCACGCCCGGGTCGGTCTCCACCTTGCGGGCAGAGAGCGCGCTTTCATACGCTTGTCTTTCGGTGATGGCGGATTTGGGGAAACATGCGTTGTTGCGCTGGTTGAACGTGAAGGCGACGCACTCAGATTGGGCCGAACAGGCCCGCGCACAGGCCTCTTGCGTGGTGTCAAAAAGATTGGTCAGGTCAGCGCCGAAAAAGTCCGTGTCTCTTGAGTAGAGGTAGCGGTGTTCAGGCACAGCGCTCTGCGCTGCTACCTGCACCACCCCCAGAAGCAGTATTGCCAACGCCACATGAAAGGCACTCAAGACACGCATCTGAAATCTCCGTCTGAAAATACCTTCAGCGTGCCACGCGCTCTGCCACCGGGCAAGTGGGGCATCAGATTTAAGCAGATGTTCACAACGATCAGCGAGGGTGCGCCAGATCAGATTGTCCCGCGGAGCGACAGATGAGCCTTGCCAGCAAGTTGACCGAGGAAAGGCGCGCGCGCCTTGCCGCTGAACGGTTGCTTGAGCTGAAACAGGCCGAACTGTCCGCTGCAAACCGCAAGCTGGGCAAACACGCCCAGAAACTGACCATGGAAATCGTGGAAACCCGTGCCAAGGTTGCCTCGATGCAGGGCGAAAACCAGCGCGTCAAATCCGATCTGACCGAAGCCAAGCACAAGATCGAACTGAAAGAGCGACAGCTTTGGCACTCCATTGAAACGATTCAGGACGGTTTTGCATTCTTCAACGCCGATCAGGAACTGCTGATGGCCAATCACGCCTTTCTGAAACCTTTCGATGGACTGGAAGAGATCAGGCCAGGTGTGAACTACGTCACCATTCTGCAGTTGATGACAGATGAGGGTGTGGTGGACACCGGCGGCGTGCCTGCCGATGAATGGCGACAGCGCATGCTTGAACGGTTCTCCCAACCCGTGCCGGAAGCCGAAGTCATCAAGCTTTGGAACGGGAACTACATCCGGCTGTTTGACCGGCGCGGTCCGGGTGGGGATGTTGTCTCTCTCGCGCTGGACATCACCCAGACCGTTCATGACCAGAAAAACCTCAAGGAGGCACGCAGCGCGGCGGAAAGCGCCAACCGCGCCAAATCGGCGTTCCTTGCCAACATGACTCATGAGATCAGGACGCCAATGAATGGGGTGATCGGCATGGCCGATCTGCTGTTGGAAACCGTGCTGGATACAGAACAGCAAAAGTACGCGGAAACGATCAAGAACTCCGCGGAGGCGCTTCTGGTCATCATCAACGATGTGCTGGACTACTCCAAGATCGAAGCAGAAAGGCTAAGCTTGCAGACGGAGGCTTTTAATCTGGAGGCCGCAGTCAAGGAAGTCCTGATGATCCTGACGCCCTCGGCCAGTGAAAAAGGCATTGAGCTGATCCTGGACTATGACCAAAGCCTGCCGCGTAGGATGATCAGCGATGCGGGGCGTATCAGACAAATCCTGACAAACCTGATCGGCAATGCCGTCAAATTCACGGCCCAGGGCCACGTCAAAGTGGCTGTGACCGGCCAGATTGATCCTGCGAAACGCGCGCTGCGCCTACGCACAACCGTCGAAGACACCGGCATCGGCATCCCGGCGGATATGCTTGACCACATCTTTGGTGAGTTCAACCAGGTCGAGGATGAACGGAACCGCAATTTCGAGGGGACCGGCCTGGGCCTCGCGATCAGCGAACGTCTGGTTCAGATGCTGGGCGGCAGAATTTGGGTCACTTCCGAACAGGGCGAAGGAGCATGTTTCGGGTTCGAGGTGCCCTGTGACCTGCCTGAGGAGGATGAGACAGACGCGGCGCGGACCTCACCGCAGGATACGGAGCGAAAACCAGAGCCCGATACACGCAAATCGCGCCAGATGCGCGTCCTTGCTGCCGAAGACAACAGAACAAACAGGCTGGTCTTCGAGAAGATGGTCAAAGGGCTGAACATCGATCTGGCCTTTGCCACCAACGGGGAGGAAGCCATCGCAAAGGTTCAGACTTTCGAACCTGATCTTGTGTTCATGGACATCTCCATGCCGAAGATCGATGGCAAAGAAGCCACGAGAACCATTCGGAAAACAGAAAAAGACACACACATCCCAATCGTCGCCCTGACAGCACATGCCTTGCAGGGAGATCAGTCAGACATTCTGGAGGCCGGGCTCGACACTTACCTGACCAAACCGTTCAAGAAAGAGTTGATCATCGCCGAGATCGAAAGGGCCCATGGGCCGGGCATGGCACCATTGCAACTGGATCAAGAAGAGGGATAGTCGCGCACGAAGAGCGGTTTGTCAGTCGTCGATCCGTCAGCCTCGTAGGCGTAGCCGCCCAGATCAAAGTCCTTGATCGCGTCCGGGTCCGTCAGCCGGTTCTGCACGATGAAGCGCGCCATGGCCCCCCGCGCCTTCTTGGCAAAGAAGCTGACGATCTTGGGGCCCTTGCCGTCGCGCTTGTCTTCCATGAACTGCGGCGTGATCACTTTGAGTTTTAGCGCCTTCGGGGCAACAGCGCCGAAGTATTCCTGCGACGCGCAGTTGATCAACGTATCGGTGCCGACCTCATCCGCCTGTGCGTTCAATGCCTTTGAGATGTCGTCACGCCAATAGTCATAAAGGTTGCTGCCCCGGCGGGTCTTGAGCTTGCTTCCCATCTCCAAACGGTAGGGTTGGATCGCGTCCAGCGGGCGCAGCACGCCGTAAAGGCCCGACAGGATGCGCAAGTGGTCCTGCGCCCATTTCATCTCGTCCGGATCAAGGCTTTCTGCCTCCAAACCCTGATAGGTGTCCCCGGCAAAGGCCAATGCAGCGGGGCGCGTCGTCTCTGGGTCGGGAACATCTTCAAACGCTTTGAAGCGGTCGCGGTTCAGGCGTGCCAGATCATCGCTGAGGTCCATCAACCCCTTCAGCCTGCCCAATGTCAGGTTGCGCATTGTCTTGGCCAGCCGCACCGCATCGTCCTGAAAATCCGGCTGCGTGACGTCCATGTCGCGCGCATCCCAGTCCAGCCGTTTGGCGGGCGAAATCACTACCAGCATCTTGGTCCCCCAGTTCCTCTCGGGTCAGAGATAGCCTGTGCCCCGCCAACCGCAAGAGGCCCGCGGCATTCAGCCAGCCTCGCGCAGCACGTTCAGGAAGGCAGGCCCAAATCGCAGGGCCCGCCGCTCCCCCAAGAGACGCTCCAGGGCCGTCTCATCCGGATTGTGCAGCTGCGCGACCTTGGCCAGCAGAGACGCCGAACAACTGAGTGGCTTATCGGTCCCCGCCTCCCCGCGTGCGAGGTCCGCCTGCACCTGCAGCAGCTGGTCATAGACATTGCCCGCTTCACGCCCCGCCAACTTACGACGGGTCGGGTGCATCGTCTCGGCCTCACCGTTGATAACCTCAAGGAACTCCCTGCCATAGGTCTCCAGCTTCTTGGCACCGACCCCGCTGACCCGCGCCATACCGTCCAGATCGCGTGGGCGCGTCTCGGCCATTTCGATCAGCGTGCGGTCGGTGAAGATGATATATGCGGGCACCTTTGCCGCCTCGGCCAGCGCCCGGCGCTTGGCCTTGAGCGCAGACAGCAGCGGCGCGTCCTCTTCGCTGACCATCGCCTTGACTGCCGGGCGGCGGGAGGCGCTGGCGCTCTTGATGCTGTCGCGGCGCAGGTTGATCTTGGCCTCATCCCGCAGAATGGGCAGCGCGGCATCAGTCATGCGCAGCGCGCCATGGCGTTCGGGATCCGGGCGGATCAGATCATGACCCATCATCTGGCGGAACACGGCCTGCCACTGGCGGCGGTCGTATTCGGTACCCACACCAAAGGTGGGCAGGCTGGCATGGCCCCGCGCCTTGACCTTGTCCGTCTCGATCCCCAGCAGAATGTCGATCAGGTGGCCCGCGCCGAACCATTCCTCTGTCCGCAGGATCGCCGACAGCGCCTTGCGCACGGCGGTGGTCCCGTCAAAGACATCCGCCGGGCTGTCGCACAGGTCGCACCGTCCGCAGGTGATTTCGGTTTCGTCAAAATACCTCAGCAACGTCTTGCGGCGACACTCCAGCGCCTCGGCCAAACCCAGCAGCGCGTTCAGCCGCGCGTGGTCTGCCGCCCGCCGTTCCGGCGGGGCCAGCCCCTCGTCAATCTGGGTGCGCCGCAGCCGGATGTCATCGGGGCCAAACAGGGTCAGTGTCTCTGCAGGCGCGCCGTCGCGCCCCGCGCGCCCGATTTCCTGATAATAGGCTTCGATGCTCTTGGGCAGGTCCGCATGGGCGACCCAGCGGATGTCGGGCTTGTCCACCCCCATGCCAAAAGCGACCGTCGCGCAGACGATCAGCCCGTCTTCCTGTTGAAACTGCCGCTCCGCAATCCGGCGATCTTCTGCTTCCATCCCGCCGTGGTAGTGGATGGCCCGCTGGCCCGCCTCATTCAGCGCCCGCGCAATGCCTTCGGTCTTGGCCCGCGTGCCACAATAGACGATGCCCGACTGACCCTTGCGCGCCGCAGCAAAGTTCAGGATCTGCTCGCGCGGCTTGTTCTTGGCAGCAAAGGCAAGGTGGATGTTGGGCCGGTCAAATCCACGCAGAAAGGCCTGTGGCGGCTGCCCGTCAAAGAGCTTCTGAACGATCTCCGCCTGCGTCTCCGTATCCGCTGTCGCCGTGAAAGCCGCCAGTGGTACATCCAGATGCCGCCGCAACTCGCCAATCCGCAGGTAGTCGGGGCGGAAATCATGCCCCCACTGGCTGACGCAATGCGCCTCGTCCACGGCAATCAACCGCACGCCAACGCGCTTGAGCATCCCCATGACAGCTCCTGCCGCCAGACGCTCTGGCGCCATATATAGCAGCTTGAGCGAGCCGTCTTCC
>CAYUSM010000039.1:0-9949 GCA_964447345.1 uncultured Sulfitobacter sp.
GGGGCCTTTCCGACGGAATTTGCAGGCTCTTCTGATGGCGTGACCGGAGAGACCGCAATCGAGAACCTCGATCAGGTGATCCAGCGCCATATTGTTCATGTGCTCGACCTCTGCAATGGCAACCGGGCAGAGGCGGCGCGGCGCCTTGGCGTGTCACGCAAGACCATTGATCGCAAAATGGCAAACTGGCAGGAACCCTGACGGGGCCGGGGCCGTAATCAGTGCCGTGGCTTGCACGCAACGCCCGCTGAATTTGGTTTCATCGAACGGCAGGTCGTCGGTTTGGTGCCAGGTATGGCCGGTCACATCGTGAGGCGACACACAACGCATCATCCCACAGTGACCCATGTCTTCATCCCGCCCGCCTGATGGCTGAGCATATGGCAATGCAGCATCCATTTGCCCGGATTGTCGAAAGCGCAAAGAATGTCGCGGGTCTGGCCGGGATTGACCAAAGTGGTGTCGCGCAGGTCACCGACTGCGCCGCCCGCGTCGAGTTCATGGAAATGATGCCCGTGCAGGTGAATGGCGTGGGGCCAGCGGGTGTCATTGACCAGGCTGATCTGTGCGGTCTCACCCAGTTTGAAGCTACCGAAGGGATTGGCAGGCATATCGGATTGATCATTGAAGGCCCAGATGTTTGCGCCACCATGGCGCCCGCCCATCGCGCCGCCCATCATCCGCAGAGTCAGCTGCCGAGCGGGTTCCGACACCCGTGGCACAGCATTGGCGGGCAGGGCGGCGATCGGCATGTCGCGGCGCATGCGCTGTCCGGACGGCACCAGACTGCCCAAAGGATAAGGCCCGGCGCGGTGCTGTAGTTCGAGCGCAACCTCGCCGGTGACATCAGCGATGATGTCCATGCGCTGTGCCGGGGCAATGACGGGCGTGCCGATGTCTCTGGGACGTCCCAACGGCATGCCGTCCAGCGCCACGACCTTGCCTTCCAGCCCCATGACATTCAGCGGAAAGATGCGGTCCACTGACGCGTTGATCAGACGCAGGCGCAGCCTGTCCCCTTCCTTGAGCGGGATATCGGGCATGAAAGCCTTGGCGAAATTGCCCATGCGCCCGGCATGGGCGACGTCATGGGTATCGCCGAAATCTTCGATCAGCTGGCCATCTGGGTCGAGTTTCCAGTCGGTCAGCAGGGCACAGATGTCGTGATCGACCTCGGGCGGATCGGATTCCTCCACAACAAGCGCGCCCATCAGTCCGCGCGCCACCTGTTCGTAAGATATGTAATGCGAGTGATACCAGTAGGTGCCGGCGTCCGGTGCGGTGAACCGGTAGTCAAAAGACCCACCGGGCAGGATCAGGTCCTGCGTGAGGGCGGGCACCCCGTCCATTGCATTTGCCAACCTTATGCCATGCCAATGCACGGCTGCCCCTTCGTCCAGATTGTTTTGCAGCCGGATCGCCAATTCCTGCCCCTGCCGCACGCGCAGCTCGGGCCCCGGAACAGAACCGTTAAAGCCCAGCACACCGGTGTGCCCGCTATATTTGGTGGGCAGGATTTGCTGGGTCATGGCCCCAGCGATCAGCAGTCGGGGTGCGGTGAGTGTGGAGCCCATTTGGGGGAGTGAAACGGTGGCAGCCGTAGTAATCAGGAAATCACGTCGATTCATCGCGAGCCTCCATTCGGGGCGTTTGGTATAGGTCGTGAACCAAGTTTAGGCCGGAACATAGCGTATGCGAGTCCGATCATGCACTGTGGAGTTTATTATAGCGACGAAGTTCTAGCCTGATCACATCACGGTCGTTGCGCCATTGACGCCGCGCTCAGCCAGAAGTCCACAATGTCCTAATATGACAGCGGTTTCCGCAAATTCAATCGACGATGCACAGGATGATTTCGCGTGGGAATCGGTTGTGCTTGTACCGCGGCCTGCCTTGCATAATGAGCCTCAAAGGCCCGAAATTGGCCATCATCCCGTCAGATCAATGCGACCAAACGCCTGAACCAGTTGGCTGTGATGCTTCTGGATTTCTGCTGCGCATTCGGCTGCTCTTTGGTCATCAAAGTACTGCTCTTTATCCAGTATGTTCACTGTCCCGATAACCTCGCCATCAATGATTGGGATATTCATCGCCGACCCGCAGCCAAGGCTTTGGATCAGCGCATGGTCGGGGAAGTACCTCGCAAACTCTTCGACTGTATTGGCAACAAAAACCTCTCCGTCGTCTATCACTTGTCGAGTCCAGTCGTTGTGCTGGATGGGTTTGGTGCCCGACACCGGGTAGGTGTCGGGGTGGGATGTGTAGACCCGTCGCGCAAGACCTGCTGCGCGGTCGAGAACGGTCACGGTAAAGAGCCGCCCTCCGGTCGCCGCGTGTAACGCGCGGTAGCTCTCATCAGGGGACGGCTCGCCGCTCATTCCTTTGTCACCAACCGGTAGAACACATAGTCAGAGGTTGCACCGTTGACAAAGCCCTGGACGTTTTCGCGCATGGCAACCTGCTTGATCGCCTGGAACATGATGACGAAGGGCGCTTCGGCCTGGGTGGCCTTCTGCAGTTCCATGTACATTTCCAGACGCTTCTCAGCATCCTGTTCGCCCAGAGCCGCCATGGTCTTTTCATTCAGTTCGGCCGGGGGCATCCATGCATTCCGCCATGTGGTGGTTGAGGCGTATTTGTCGTCGGAATTGTCGGCGTTAAAGGCAAAGGCCTTGGCATTTGAATGCGGGTCCATGAAGTCGGGGCCCCAGTAGAGCAGCATGGCCTCGTGGGTGCGGGCGCGGTACTTGGTGATCACCTGCGCGCCAGTGCCTGCGACGATCTCGAGGTTGATCCCGCCTTCCGCAAAGGACGCCTGAATGGCCTGCGCCATCTCCACAAAAGTTGGGGCCGAGATCACATCCATTGTGACATTGATCGGTGTCTCGACACCCGCATCCGCGAGGATTTGCCGGGCTTTCTCGGGATCATAGCTGAAGGGGGTGTCGGTCAAGGCACCGGGGAAACCTTCGGGCCAGAAGGCCTGATGCACCTCCATCTGACCCTTGAGCATGCCGCCGGCCATGCCCTCGTAATCCACCAGATAGCGCGCCGCTTCCCAGACCGCCGGGTCTGTCAGCGCTTCCACTTTCTGGTTGAACGACACCCAATGCACGGCGGCCTGGGGATAGGTCTCGATCCTTACGCCGTCGACCCCCTCAAGGCCCGCAATCTGGCCCGGATCAAGGTTCTTGGCCATGTCGATGTCGCCCGCCTCAAGCTGCAGGCGCTGGGTTGCTCCTTCGGGGTTGTGCTGAATCACGACGCGCTCCATCACTGGGGCGCCCTGATAGTAATTCGGGTTCGCCTGCAGCGACAGGATGTCCGCGGGGCGGTAGGTCTGCAGGGAGAACGGCCCCGTTCCGGCGGAATTCTTGTTCATCCAAGCGTGACCCATGTCGCCATCAACCTCATTGGCCATGACAGTTTCCATGTCGACAATGGACGCCGGACGCGCGGCGAGCACGTTGAGCACAAAGGACGGCGCGAAATCGCCCTCGTAGCGCACGGTGACGGTGTTGCCGTCGGTCGTAACCATCTCGGCAAGATTGTCCGGGGTCCAGCCCAGCTGGGTCAGGATGAAGGCCGGGGCCTTGTCGAGCGTCACCACCCGGGTCCAGGAGCCCAGGACATCCTCACCGCGCAGAGGATTACCGGAATGGAAGGTTACACCGTCACGGAGTGTGAAGGTCACCGTCTTGTTCGCCGCGTCGATTTCCCACGAGGTTGCCAGGGCTGGGGCCAGCACGGTCGTATCCGCCGCGTCGTAGCGCACCAGCGTGTCGTAGGTATTGGCGACATACTCGCCCGAACTGAATTCGTAGGCCGAAGCCGGGTCGATGGTGACGATGTCGTCGATGTTCTGCGCCACCACCAGGATGTTGTCCGGCGTTGCCGCCGCAACCGGAGAGACCGCGAGAGCGCCCGCCAGCAGGCCCGCTGTCAAAGTCAGTCTTAGATGTTTCATCGCTATTCCCTTTCAAAGTTGCCAGAGCATCGCCCCGTCGTTCAGACGGAGGCTTGCAGCAGATGCTGCGCGTAAGGATGGGTCGCTTCCATGCGCCGGAGCGCGGTGACATCCAGTATTTCCACGATCTCGCCGTCCTTCATGACGGCAAGCTGGTCACACATGTGTCCCACGACAGAGAGGTCGTGAGAGACCATCAGATAGGTCAGATTGTGTTCTTGTCGCAGATCGACCAACAGATTGAGGATCTCCGCCTGTACCGACACATCAAGTGCGGAGGTCGGCTCGTCCAGCAGCAAAAGCGTTGGTTCTGGTGCCAGCGCGCGTGCGATAGCGACCCGTTGCCTTTGCCCCCCGGAAAGCTGGTGTGGATAGCGGAAGCGGAATTTCTGACCAAGGCCCACATCGTCGAGGAGCTTCACAACGCGGGTGTCGATGTCCTTGAAACCGTGCAGATGCAGCGTTTCGCCCAGCACCTGATCCACCGAATGGCGCGGATGCAGAGAGGCGTAGGGGTCCTGAAACACCATCTGAACGGTTTTGAAGAAAGCCTTCGGACGGCGCGCGGTGACAGGCTGCCCCTTAACGGCGATCTTACCAGACCATGTGGGCGCAAGCCCCGTGATTGCGCGCAAGATCGTCGATTTGCCGGAGCCGCTTTCGCCGACAAGGCCAAAGCTCTCCCCCTCGCCGACGCTGAAACTGGCCCCCTTCACAGCGTCTACGCGGTCGCGTGACGTGCCGAACCAGACGTCCAGTCCTTCGATCTCCAGCATGCTCATACCCGGCCACTCACGCTCGGTGCCTCGGACCAGGCCGGGTCGCGTTGCAAGACCTCCAGTCGGTCCTTCGGCGTGTCCAATCGCGGCAGCGAATTGAGAAGCCCGCGCGTATAGGGATGCGTCGCCTCGTGCAGCTTGTCGGCCTGACAAACCTCGACGATGCGGCCCGCATACATGATCAGCACGCGGTCGCAGAAATCGGCAACAAGGTTCAGGTCGTGGCTGATGAAGATGAGGCCCATACCACGCTCTTTCACCAGACTGTCCATGATATCGAGGACCTGCCGCTGGACCGACACGTCGAGCGCCGATGTCGGTTCATCCGCAATCAGGATCTCGGGGTTTGGGATCAGCATCATCGCGATCATGATCCGCTGCCCCATGCCGCCCGACATCTCATGCGGATAGGCACGCATCACGCGTTCCGGGTCGCGGATAGAAACGGCCTTGAGCATCTCGATTGACTTTGCATGTGCCTGCGCCTTTGACGCCTTGGCGTGCAGCCGATACGCCTCGATGATCTGGTCGCCGATGGTCATCACCGGGTTGAGCGAGAATTTTGGGTCTTGCATTACCATCGATATGCGCTGCCCCCGGACCGCCCGCATCTCCTTTTCGGACTTGGCCAACAGGTCGTCGCCTTCGAGCTTGATGTAATCCGCTTCCACGATCCCCGGCGGCCGGATTAGGCGCAGGATCGCGCGGCCGGTCATCGACTTGCCGGAACCGCTTTCGCCCACGATGCCCAGTCGTTCCCGGCCCAGCGAAAAGGACACACCTCGCACCGCATCGAAGATGCCCTGCCGGGTGGGGAACTTGACCCAGAGGTTCTCGATATCAAGAAGTGAGCTCATCACTCGCCCGCCTTCGGATCAAGCACATCGCGCAACCCGTCGCCCAGCAAGTTGAACGCCAGAGACACGATGAAGATCGCCAGCCCAGGCATAGTGGCGACCCACCAGTGGTCGAGGATGAAGCGTCGCCCCTCCGAGATCATCGCCCCCCATTCGGGGCTGGGCGGTTGTGCGCCAAGGCCGAGGAACCCCAAGCCCGCCGCCGCCAGGATGATCCCCGCCATGTCGAGGGTCACGCGCACGATCAGCGAGGAAATGCACAAGGGCCAGATATGCTGCGTGATGATCCGCAGCGCGCCTGCGCCTTGCAGCCGGATTGCGGCGATGTAGTCGGAAGAGCGGATCGTCAGCGTTTCCGCCCGCGCGATGCGCGCATAGGGCGGCCAGGCCGTGAGCGAGATGGCAAGCACCGCGTTTTCAATCCCCGCACCCAGTGCCGCAACGAAAGCCAAAGCCAGAACAAGACGCGGAAAGGCCAGAAAGATATCGGTGATCCGCATCAGCACGATGTCGACCCACCCGCCCGCATAGCCCGAAACGGTCCCCACCAGCAGGCCGGCAATCGGAGCGATCAGTGCCACGAGGGCGACGATGTAAAGTGTGATGCGCGCGCCGTAGATCAGCCGGGACAGGATATCGCGGCCCAGACTGTCGGTGCCCAGAATATGCCCCTCAGTGCCCAGAGGGGCTAGACGGTTGCCCAGATCCTGCACAAAGGGATCATGCGGCGACAGAATGGGTGCCGCTGCGGCGATCAGGATGAGCAGGAGCAGTATACCCAGCCCCACCATCGCCATCGTGTTCGAACGGAAAGTCAGCCAGCCCTGATAGAGCGCGGACAGCTTTGCATGCCGCCGCGATGTCGGCGTGTCGGTCAGCAGCCATTGGCGCAGGGTCTGATCGGCCATTATCGCGCCCTCGGGTCAAAGACCTTGTAGAGCAGGTCGGAGAAGATATTGAGCAGGATGAAGATCAGCCCCACAACAACGGTGCCGCCAAGGACGGCGTTCATGTCGGCGCTCAGGAGGGCCGTTGTGATGTAGCTGCCGATGCCGGGCCAGCTGAAAATGATCTCGGTCAGCACTGACCCTTCCAGCAGATTGGCATAGCTCAATGCGATGACAGTGATCAGTTGCACGCGGATGTTCTTGAAGGCGTGTTTCCAAACCACGTCCCATTCCGACATGCCCTTGACCCGCGCGGTTGTCACATATTCGGCGCTCAGTTGTTCCAGCATGAACGAGCGCGTCATGCGGCTGATGTAGGCCAGAGAGTAATAGCCAAGCAGTGCGGAGGGCAGGATGATGTGGCTGAAGGCGTCTTTGAAGACGTCCCAATTCCGATCGAGGATGGAATCGATCAGGATCATGCCGGTCACGGACGGGACGACATCGACATAGAAAATCCCGACACGGCCCGGACCCCCGACCCAGCCGAGAATGCCGTAGAATATAAGAAGTCCCATGAGCCCCAGCCAGAAGATCGGCATGGAGTAGCCCACGAGGGCCACGACGCGCGCGATCTGGTCGATCCATGATCCCTTGCGCACCGCCGCCAGCACCCCCAGCGGGACGCCCAGCACGATGCCGAAGAAGATACCGAGCGTGGCGAGTTCCAGCGTAGCGGGGAAGACCCGGGCGATGTCTTCGGAGACCGGTCTTGCGTTCAGAAGCGAGGTGCCGAAATCCAGATGCAGCACGTCCCAGATGTAATAGCCGAATTGCACGATCAGCGGCTTGTCGAGGCCTAGTTCCTGAAAAACTGCGTCATAGGTCGATTGCGATGCCCGTTCGCCGACAATGGCCAGCACCGGGTCGATCGGCATGACCCGTCCGATGATGAAGGTGATGAACAAGAGGCCCAGCATCGTCACGGCGATGGAGCCCAGTGTTGTCAACGTGCCCTTGAACCAAGGCGCCATCAGTGTGCGCGGCGCTTTCTGGCCGGGCGGCACGGATGCGGGTCCCGGATCGGAGGAGGTGACGCTCATACAGAAGCCCTGTTCTTGATCACGGAAACCGGGGCCGCACTGCGGCGGCCCCTATCGTCGTCTTTACTTGGTCACTTGCCAATAGGCCGCCGAGGTAACGGCTTGGCCGGTTGACCAGTTCTCGACATTGTCGCGCAGGGCCGATTGCTCGATCTGCTGGAACATCACCACGAAGGGTGAGGTTTCGCGGAATTCGGCTTGGATGTCCTTGTACATTTGCACGCGTTTGTCCCGGTCGCCCTCGGTCACGGCGGCGGCGACCTGTTCGGTCAAACCGCCAGTGTCCCAGCTGTTGCGCCAGGCCAGCAGGCCTGTGGCATTGGCCTCATCCGAGTTGTCGGGGTTGTAAGCAAAAGTCCCGGCGTTGGTCTGCGGGTCGGGATAGTCCGGGCCCCAGGCACCAAGATAGACATCCAGTTCCCGCGCGCGGTAGCGGGCAAGAATCTGCTTGGCAGTGCCCACGGTGATATTGACCTTGATCCCTGCCTGTGCAGCGGCGTTCTGGAAGGATTGACCGATCTCGATCCGCTCCTGCGCTTCGCGCACGCCGATCTCGACTTCGAGGTTCTCCACGCCAGCGGCGGCGAGCAGTTCCTTTGCCTTTTCAATGTTATAGCTGAAGGGGGCCTCGTCCGAAGCACCAAGGTAGGTCTTGGGCAGGAAGTTCTGGTGGATCGTATACTGCCCCTTGAGGAAGCTGTCGCGCATGCCTTCGTAGTCGATCAGGTATTTGAAGGCCTGGCGCACTTCCGGCTTGCTGAGCTCAGGGTGCTTCTGGTTCAGGGCGAGATACATCAGACGGCCCTTCAGCTCGTCAGAGATTTTCACGCCTTCGGCTTCCGAGGCACCCGCGATGTCCTCGGGGTTGAGGTTGCGGGCAATGTCGATGTCACCGCGCTCCAGCAGCAGACGCTGCGAGGCGCTCTCCAGCACGTGGCGCACGATCACACGCTCCATCGCAGGCGCGCCGCCGTAATAGTCGGGGTTGGAGGACAGTGTCACCGCCTCGTTGGGCTTCCAGCTGTCGAGCTTGTAGGGGCCAGAGCCAGCCGAGTTGGTCTTCAGCCACTCGTTGCCCATGTCGCCATCGACCTCATTGGCCATAACAACTTCCTTGTCGACCACGGCGCCGATTGTGGCGGTCAGGCAGTTGAGCACAAAGGACGTCGCATACTTCTTGTCCGTCGTGATCATCAGCTTGTTGCCTTCGGCCCGGATCGTCTCGGTCGCGTTTTCGGGGGTAAAGCCGAACTGCGTGAGAATGAAGGCAGGGGTCTTGTTCAGGATGACCGCGCGCTGCAATGAGAAGGCTGCGTCTTCGGCGCGCACAGGGTTACCGGAATGGAAATTCACCCCCTCACGCATGGTGAAGGTGATGGTCCGACCATCTTCGGAGACCTCCCAGCTTTCGGCAAGATCGGGCTTGTACCCGGCATCGAGATCCATCGGGTCGAGATTGACCAGACGGCTGTAGACGTTGCGACTGATGTCTGAGCCCGCAAACTCGAAGCTCTCGGCAGGGTCAATCGTGGTTACGTCGTCAATGCGGTGGGCGATGACCAGCATATTGGCTGGCGTCTCTGCATGCGCCGCAAAGGACGAAACGCTGACCGCAAGACCAATCGCCGCGCCGGTGAGTAGTCGGTTTAAAGCATTCATTTCTAGAACCTCTTCTGTTGAATTTCGTTATCTCTGGGCAATGGAGTTACGTCCCCCATGTCTTTTCCAGCACGCGCAGCCAGTTCTTATGGCAAAGTTTCGACATCAACGCATCGTCGTAGCCGTGTTTCGCCATCGCGTGCCTCAGGTGAGGCAGATCTGCACAAGAGGTCAGCGCCTCCGGCACAACCGCCCCGTCGTAGTCAGAGCCAAAGCCCACCCGGTCTTCGCCCAAGTGATCGATCAGGTGATCAAGATGCCTCAGCATCTGTTCCAGCGGTACGTCCGCCAGCATTTTGCCGTCCTCCCGCAAGAAAGCCACGGCGAAATTCAGCCCAACCATCCCGTCGCTTTCGCGGATGGCGTCCAATTGTTTGTCCGTCAGATTGCGCGCGTGCGGGCAAATGGCGTGTACATTGGAATGGGTCGCGACAAGCGGCTGGGTCGAGTGCCGCGCCACGTCCCAGAACCCCGCTTCATTCAGATGCGACAGGTCAAGCATGATGCGCATCTCGTTGCAGCGCTTGATCAGTTGCAGCCCGTGATCGGTCAGACCAGGGCCGATATTGCCGTCGCTTGGATACCGGAAAGGAACACCATGGCCAAAGATCGTCGTCCGACTCCATACCGGACCGATGGAGCGGAGCCCGGCCTGGTAGAGCACCTCGAGCGTGTGGAAATCGGGATCAATCGCCTC
>CAYUSM010000039.1:10049-18901 GCA_964447345.1 uncultured Sulfitobacter sp.
GGGGACGGCACGTAGACGGCAAAAAACCCACCACCAAATCCGCCTGTCCGGGCCGAGGGCACATCAATCGCGCCGTCGCAACCTGTCAGAAAGCTCTCTGCGGCGGTCAACCCGCCGCCGCGAAACAACTTGAGAAGAACATCGTTATGTCCGTCAAGAATTGGGAGATCGGAATGCGAACTCAAAGCTAATGCGCCCCCACCATGGCAGGCTTTTAGCTTACGCCAGAAATTCTCATAGAAAACAGCTAAAGCTATGATAAAACCTCATTGAACTATGAGGCTTTCGCAGGAACAACGATGACAGAACGGACCTGGCACAGCCTCCCGGAATACGAAGCACTGCGCGCGCTGATGGAAAGTGGCACGACATCCAAGGCTGCGGTGCGGCTGGGCCTGTCGCAATCGGCAGTCAGCCGCTCGATCTCAAGCCTAGAAGCGCGCCTGGGGCGTCTGTTGTTCGAACGGGACGGGGGACGTTTGCGCCCGACCTCCGAGGCCACCCGTCTTAACAAGCGCCTTGATCCGCTGTTCGAGGCCCTCGACAGGATCGACGGCCCACCCGAACCGGCGCAGGAAACGCTTCGCCTTATCGCGCCACCGACCTATGCGCATTGCTTTCTGGTGCACCACATCGCGACCTTTCTGACGGCCAATCCGCATTTCTTCGTCAGCCTTGAGGTTTCCCCGTCCGAGGATGTCATCCGCACCATACAGGAGGGACGCTTCGACCTGGGCCTCACCGGGGTCGAGATCTCGCGCGAGGGCGTGGTATTGACGCCCTACCGGGTCTCGTCCGCGGTCTGCGCAATGGCGCGGGACCATCCTTTGGCAAGGCTCGATACGGTCCGGCCCGAAGACCTCCATGGTGAGCGTCTGATCGCCCTGACACACCGCCACGCGCGCCGGGCACAGCTGGACAAGGTGCTGACGGTCAGCCGCAGCAAGCCCCGGTTGGTCGCCGAAGCCTCGACCTCCTTTGCCGCCGTCGATTTGGTGCGCGAGGGACTTGGCATCACAGTCGTCAATCCGTTTCCCGTTGCTCAATCCCGATCTCAAGACATCGTTTTCCGCGCGTTCGCATCACCCATCACGTATCGCAGCTACTTCGTCACGCCCGAGCATCGCACAATCCCCGCAATCGCGCGCTCTTTCATGCGGCATCTGCGGCTTCACACCGCGAAGATCCCGTTCACGGAGAGAGCGTCCTGAGAACTTCGGCCTCAGGTGCCCAGTATCACCACCGCAATCGGAACCGGGGACACCGCAATCGCGAAGGCCAGTACGGTCGGCAGCGGGGCAAAAAGCCCACTTAATCCTGCAAGAAGGGCAATTCCGCCGCCCCCGCCGACTAACGCATTGCCGGGAACATTCAATGCCAGAGCAAGCGCCACATAGCGGCGACGCAGCGCAAGGGCTACCAGCCGTGGTGGCGCACCGTCCAGCAGCATCGCGAGGCGCTCGTTGCGCGAAAGCGGTTCCGCCCGTGCAACCAGAGCAGCCGCACGCTGCATCCGGAGGCCTTCCAGAAAACGCACAAGCGACGTCGTCGGCAGGACCCGGCCTATCGTGTAGGACAGGCACAAGGCGAGCACTGTCGCGACGTAGACCAACGGCGCAATGGCGGTGCCAAAGGCTGTCAACATCGCGAGCCCGATCTCTGCGCCCGGGACAAACGGCATGGCAAGCAGCCCGACAAAAGCCACTGTGCCGATCATGATGGCTTTGTGAACGTCTTGTTCATTTTCCGGCATGATCTGCAGGTTCAACGCCTCCCGCACCAGATGCGCGCCCCAGGTTGCGGCAAGCACAATAGCAAGCAGAACGACGCAGCGCAGGAGAATGCTTGCGGCACCTCGGGACATCGGTCGCTTTGGCAGGGCGCTCACGTAACAGATGCCGTGTCCACAGGGGCCGTGGTCGAACCCTGGCCTTCAGCTTGGATCTGATGGGTCCAGTACCACCGCCGCGTGGTCCATGTCGCGTCAAAGCTAATCTGATCGCCCTCTACTGTGCCATACCAGACGACTGTATGCGGCGCTTTGGGGCATCGCGTCGTCACCGTGAAGTGGAGCGTGCCCTCAACCTGTTTGGTCTTATAATCTGACCAACCAAAGTCGCAGTATTCCTGACACATTGAGGATTGAAATTGTCCGTCCACGAAATGCAATTCGTCGCGCAGGATCTCATCTGTTCCGACGATCCGGTCAACCGTGTAAAAGACCTGTCCGTCCAGCACGCTGCCTGCCTGCCAAGGTCCTTCAGGTACGGCGAGATCGGGAATGTCTTTGTTCATGATGCTGACCGCACCGGTTGCCGCGCCGATGGCCAGGGCGCCGACCGCAAAGAGTTGCAGAGTGGGTGTCAAGTTTCTCTCCTTGAGTTCGAGATCAGGTAGAACGGTCGTCCGCTCTCCGAATTGGATGATCAGACTGTTGCAAGCAGGTAGCGGGCGCTTGCACCGAAGGTGATGCTACCGTCAGGCTTCTCAAACGGTTTGAGAAATTCGGTCATGGCTGACATCAGCGCATCCTCACCGGAATGCTCCGCCGCTTTTACAGCCACACCCGACGATGCCATGCCGCGCAACGCTGTCGCGAGGTCCGGGTAGTGCCACGGGGTGTCCACATCAACCGTTTCCAGTGGCGTCAACCCGCCGGCCTCGGCGAAGGCGCGCAGGCTTGCCTCTTCCGACAAGGCAAACGGCCCGCCCGCGCCGGGTGGTGGTGGTGGCAAAAGCGGCTTGAGCGCGGCAACGTGCCCGGCGGCTTCCATACCCGTCGGCTCCCCCCAGGTCATGATCACGATCCTGCCGCCTGGGCGTGTCACCCGTCCAGCCTCGCGCAGGGCCTGTGCTGCATCGCCAGCGTATTGGAAGGAATTGAACCCGGTAACGAGATCAAAACTGTCGTCAGCAAAAGGCAGCGCTTCCAGATCGCCCTGTCGGAAGTCGCCACCGGGTACGCGCTCGCGCGCGATGTCCAACAATGTCTCGGCCGCATCAAGGCCGGACACCTGAGCGCCAAGCGAAGCCGACAGGGATGCTGCCATACCCGCACCACAACCGGCGTCCAGATGATCTGTGCCAGGCCCAACTTTCACATGCGCCATAACCGCGTGAAAAGCGGCGGCGAATTGCCCTTCCTGTATTTCCGCCCAGTCGCGGGCGCGCGAGCCCCAAAGCCTGCCGTTGGCCTCAGAGGTTCCTTTGTCGAATATCTCGGCCATGTCAGTTCTCCCTTTGATTTGTCAGTATCCTGCGGCCCCCGCCCGAGATTGGGCGTTAGGGTGCATGCCTCAGGCGTAAGCAGGCTCGTGATCAAAATTTGACCAGAATTCATCTCGGCCATTGCTGCGCGGAAACGGGGTGTTTGGAACAGGCACCTGCAGAAAACCGCAGAGCGGCTCCCACCCATCCGAGGGCGTGAAGACCAGCAGACGTTCTGGCGCGACCGTCTCGCGGACCTCGCGATTGGTCTGGCGGTAGGCGGCGATTGCCGTCTCCTTGTCCGGCAACCCGCCGAAAGTATCGTCAATGTAGAACGGCGTCAGGTTGACGAAGATTTCCCGAATGTGTGGCGGCATGTCTCTCGTCAGCCTTTCATGATTGGTCCAGACCTTGAGCACAGTCTTGCTGAAACTGGCCCACCAGTCTTCCTCGGGTCGCTCGGTATGCACCACGCGGGCATTGGGGAATGCCGCAACGGTCTGCTTCCACACCCGACCCCCCCGGAAAATCGACCTGAGCGTTGTACCCGGCAAAGACCGCATTCCAGTCTGTCGCGCCATTCAGTGCCACCTCCGTCCAGATCGCGACCTGGTCGGGATTGGCTAAAAGTTCCATCATGTGATGGCAGGGCCCGACGCCCAGTTCCTCTAAGGCCATTCTGGTTGACATGGTTCCAGTCTGGCTCAGACCGGTCCCGATAACTTGCAGTGTCATGTGATCAATTCCCTGAATTGCCGCCGAACGCTGCGCCGATGCGTCGTCAGTCTTCACCAACCGAAGATGTGCTGCTTGGACCCATCGCCGTAACGACAGCAAGAACGTCACCGTTCGATGCCCATCCGCGTTGATTTGCGCCCGTTGGTACCGTCCAGAAGCTGCCGGGTGACAAGGCGGTCATCGATCCGTTTTCGAATGAATCTCCGATGGTCCAGACAAGCGTTCCCGAAATGACCGTGATGTGACGCCATGCACTGGACAGCGGGTCCGGTTGCCACAACGCGCCATCTGGCACTTTGATCATGACGGCGTACGGGTCTGCTGGCGTGGGCTCGCCGGTCAGCACTGCCATCTGAGTGCCTGATGTCCCCATAGCGCGCCACTCGACATCCTCATGCAGCGTGATCACCGACTCATCCGCAATGGCGACACTGCCCAAGAGCAAGAAGGCGGTAGAAAGGGTACCCGACCGGATGCGCGAAATAATTTTGAACATGCTGAAATCTCTCTTGAACAATTGGTCTTTCCGATGCCTGCGTGATTGGAAAACGCACCCATCGTTTATGTGACCAGCATTCGTGAGCAGGCACGCGTAGTCCACTTATTGGGCTAAAAAGATATAAAACGGACCTGTATCAGGCGAGCATTTCAGCAGCCTCGGGAGGTGCCAGGCCTGCGGCAACACGGAAGAAGGTATGCGCACGGGCCAGATAGTCCGGGTTCGCGCTTAACCAACGGCCCGACAGGCGTGCTTCAACCAAGTTGGGTGCTACGTTTTCGACTTTTCGGAAAGTCTCCGCAGCCTTTTCGATCCGGCCTTGTCCCACATAGGCGATCGTGCCCAGGATCAGTGGTGTTGCGCTCTGCGCAGACTCGGCCAGAGCCGCTTCCGCGGCCTCTGCCGCGGCGGGATAATTGCGGGCCATGAACTGCGCAAATCCTAGGCCAGACAGCATGGAGCCGCGTGCGGGATCGAGCGGAGAGTGCCGCAATCCCGCCTCGGCCAACGGAACGCCGATATCCGCCCTGCCGTTCACGGCTTCGTAAAAGCCTAGCCAGCACAGGGTGACCGCGCAGTTCGGGTTCATCTCATGGGCCTGACGCAGCTCGGGCAGCGCGATCGCCGCATCCTGTTTCATGAAATTCAGTTGCGCCCTGAGGCGGCGCGCCTGATGGTCCGCCGTGTCAATCTCGATGGCACGGGTCGCCGCGTCTATGCCCGCTTCCAAGGTGGCCGGAACGCTCTTCGTGGTGCTGTGATAGACATGCCACCAGGCAACCCAGGCCCGCGTTCGCCACGCCAGCGCCGAGTTCGGGTCAAGCGCGATCGCCTGTTGCGCCAGTTCTTCGGCTTGGTCGCGCAACCGGGGATCATAGGCCATCTCACTAGAGGAAATCACACCCCAAGCGCGTTGTGCGAGGCCATGGGCGGTCAGGTCTTCGGGGGCAAGCACTCTGGTCCGGTCGGCCTCGGCCCGGTCGATCTGAGGTGAGAGGCAGGTAACAATGGCACGGGCAACGCGCGCCTGAGTCTCAAAATGGTCGGCCATGTCGCTGTCAAAGCTCTCCGCCCATACTTGCCCGCCATTGGCCGCATCAATCAGTTGCGCCGTGACCCGCACACGATCGGCTCGCGCCCGCACGCTGCCTTCAACAACATAGCGTACGCCCAACTCCCGTGTGACCGCGCGCAAATCCCGCGGCATTTGCCGATACGCAAAGGCGGAGTTGCGTGCCACCACGAAGAGGTCGCGAAAGCGGGACAGTTCGGTTGTGATATCCTCCACGAAGCCGTCGGCAAGCCAGTCGTAATCTGCATCACCACCAAGCGTCTCGAAGGGCAATACAACGACGGATGGCCTGTCAGGAAGGGCAAGCGCCGGGTCCGATGGCTGCCCCTCAAGCGCAAAGTGAAGCCCGCGCCCGGGTACGGTGACAATGGCATCGGCCCCCAGAAGTCGCCGCAGATTACTAACTTGAACGTTCAGATTGTTGTCGCCAACGACGGTGTCGGGCCAGACGGCCTGCATGATTTCATCTCTCGGCACAACCCTGTCGCGATGGATGTGCAAAACCTCTAGCAAATCGAAAGCACGCGCGCCGAGTGGAACGATTTCCTGCCCACGCAGAAGTACCCGTTTTCGACGGTCCAGAATGAAATCTGCAAAGTGAAACTGATCCATAAATCCCGTGACGCAATCCGAGGGTAGACGACGGGTCGGAACATAGCAGGGTCAGTATGATCTTCACATGCCAATGATGCGGCACGAGGTCTTTCCAATAGGAACGAGATGCCAGCATGCGACCCAGATGGAGCTGCGCAAGGTTAGCGCCGCTTGCCACGGTCCGGATCTGATGATGCTGTTTCGTAGTAAAGGGCTAATGATCTCCCCAATGTATAAATCTCATTACGAGGTAGCCATTGGGGGTGGATAAAGGTCAGGGATTGAACAGCGAAAACACTTATCAGAAAGACGGACTTTGGGAGTTCGCTAAGTCCTTGCGGCGCTGCAGAATGATCCTTGGTTTCCAGTCCATTAGGATGGCGCTATTCTACGTAGTGGCTTTGTCGCCAGGAACGCTGACTGAGGCTCTCGAGCGGACCTTCTCTCGCGCTCAATGCGATATCATCCAAGGTCTCTTGCTCGGAAAGCTCTTTGATCCGTCAGGGCGGTACAACGTCTTGCTGGATCGCTTGGAGCCCCCGCTGCAACAGCCGCAGCCCGGCCCATGGGTGCTGGTGCGCTTGGGGCTGTCAGCAGCGCGTTCGTTGGTCTCATGGGCGCGGCGGGTGGTGCTGGACACTGCCGACAGAGCCGGAACGCTCAGCATGACGCGGGGCGCGGAGATGCCGCAAACAGGGCAGTCACAGGGGTCTGAAAAACGGCTCATCGGCATCATCTCTTCAAAGACGCCGCAATCGTCACAGAGGTATTCATATACGGGCATGGGATGGCCTTTGCTTGGGTAGGGCGGCCACCGAGCATCGGTGGCCGCAGGTCATGGTTCAAAGATCCGGGGCAAGCGGGATGTCGACCGACCCGTCAAGATATTTCGTCGGACCATCAGCGTTGGGCATCATATCCCACTGGAAGATATCATTGGGCAGCCAAAGCGTCGCACAGGCGTTTGGAATATCCACCACACCTGAAATATGCCCTTGCACCGGAGCGGTCCCGAGGATCGCATAGGCCTGTGCGCCGGAGTAGCCGAACTTCTTGAGGTACTCGATCGCGTTCAAGCAAGCCTGCCGATAGGCGATGTGCACATCAAGGTAATGTTGTTCGCCGTCCTCATCGACACTGATACCTTCGAAGATCAGGTAGTCGTCGTACTTCGGCGTGATCGGCGAGGGTTTGAAAATCGGGTTGCGGATGGCGTATTTGGTCATCCCGTCTTTGATCAGGCTGACTTTCAGGTGCAGCCAGCCAGCCATTTCGATGGCACCACAGAAAGTGATCTCGCCATCACCCTGGCTGAAGTGCAGATCGCCCATCGAAAGGCCCGCGCCGTCCACGTAAACCGGGAAATAGCAGACCGAGCCGCGGCTCAGGTCCTTGATGTCACAGTTCCCGCCGTGTTCGCGCGGCGGCACGGTGCGTGCGGCCTCTGTCGCGGCCTGGTCGCGTTCGTCGCCCTTCATTGCCCCCATATGCGCGCTTTGAGTGTTGGGTAGGGCGGCCAGCGGTGGCACGCGTTCGGGATCGGTGTTGAACAGCGCGGTCTCGCGGCTGTTCCACGTGTCCAACATCTTGCGGTCCGGCAGACAGCCGATTAGGCCGGGGTGGATGAGGCCCGCGTATTTCACACCTGGCACATGGCGGCTTTCAGTAAACATGCCCTTGATGTCCCAGATGGACTTTTGCGCCTCTGGGAAGTGTTCGGTCAGGAAACCGCCGCCGTTCTGTTTCGAGAAAAATCCGTTAAAGCCCCAGAGGCTGTCGTCCTTGGCGCCGATATCGAGGATCTCCACCACCAAAAGGTCGCCGGGTTCCGCCCCTTTGACGCCGATGGGACCGGACAGGTAATGCACTTGCTCAAGCTCCACGTCGCGGACATCGCTCGCGTCATCGTCGTTTTTGATCTGTCCGCCGGTCCAGTCGTAGGTCTCGATCTTGAACTCGTCTCCAGGTTCAACCCAGACGTTGATCGGGATGTCAGGGTGCCACCTGTTGTGCACGTTTTCGTTGGTGTGCGGGCTCTCATTAAGATCGACCGAGATCAAGGTATCCGTCATGGTATCCTCCTTGTTGGTTTGCCTATACGGAAAGAAATTTCGAGACCTTGGCCTCGTCGATGCCCTCGCGGGGACTGTCGTGGACGAAATTGCCGTTCTCCAGCACCATCACGCGGTCGGCCACATCCAGCGCAAAGCTGAGCACCTGTTCCGAGACGATGATGGAAAGGCCCTTCTGGTCGCGGATCTGGCGCAGGGTGCGGGCCATGTCGCGGATGATCGAGGGCTGGATGCCTTCTGTCGGCTCATCCAGCAGCAGGACCTTGGGGTTGGAGGCCAGCGCACGGGCAATCGCCAGTTGCTGCTGCTGCCCGCCCGACAGGTTCCCGCCACGCCGGTCCTTCATCTCAAGCAGCACCGGGAAAAGCTCATAGATGTCTGGCGGCACGGTTTTTTGTCCCGTGACTGTCAAGCCAGTCTCCACGTTTTCCTTGACCGTCATGGCAGAAAAGATCATCCGCCCTTGCGGCACATAGGCGATGCCCTTTGCCACGCGCTGGTGCGATTTCAGGCCAGTGACCGGATCGTCGCCAACGCTGATCTCACCGTCGCGTTCGGGCACGATCCCCATGAGCGTTTTCATCAGCGTGGTCTTGCCCATGCCATTGCGACCCATGATGGCGACGATTTCGCCGGGTTTCACTTCAAGGTCGAGCCCATGCAGGACCTC
>CAYUSM010000040.1:0-4537 GCA_964447345.1 uncultured Sulfitobacter sp.
CATTGGCCATGATGATCTTCCTTTGCGAAACTCCGCGCCCCTCTTAGCGACAAGCACCGCGCGGTGAAACTGCAAAACGTTCCGCAAGAGCTTTTTGCACCACGGGTCTTGGCGCCACTGGACTTTGCGCGCGTTGCCCGCTTACGTTTTGCGTCAAAAATGACGAGGGATCAGATGGGTTTCATCCTGCGCTGGGTATTTGCGTTCGTTCTGTTGGCCGCAACCTTCAATCCGACCGAATACAATTACGTGGATTGGGTCCGCACCTATGGCGGGGCGAACCTGTCTGTGGCAGTGCTGGTCGGTCTGATCCTTGGCATCGGATACATCATCTACCTGCGCGCGACATTGCGATCTATCGGCGCCTTGGGAATGTTTCTGGTTCTGGCGCTGGTTGGCGCATCGCTTTGGGTGCTCTATGATCTTGGGGTGCTACGCTTGGACAACCCCAGCATGAACCTTTGGCTTGCCCTCGGCGCGCTTAGTTTTGTTCTGGGTGTCGGATTGAGCTGGAGCCACGTACGCAGGGCCCTTTCCGGCCAGTCAGATATGGATGATGTGGACGAGTGATGCGCAAACCAGCCCCAAAAACAGAAGACTTTCAGAAGTTCTATTTCGATAAGGTCGCGACCGGAGAAGGCTGTGGTTGCGCGGAACGGATCATCGACAATCACGAATTCAACCGCCTTGCGGGTACGCGTCGAACCGTGACGGGTTTGCTTCCACGTCGCGGCGCGTGGCGTCGGTTCTTGCAGAAAGCGGGGCTTTATAGCCGAAGTTGAGAGGTTCACTTGGCCCTAGACGGGTCTAAGCGTCCGTCAGTTTCACCGGTTCCCCGTGCGGTGTCCGCAGATAGGCCGCCTCCCAGGCGTCCTTGAGCGTTCTCACGTCATCGGGCGCGGCCATACCGATGTCACTCAGGAAGCCTTCCAGCGTCTCCAGCCAGGCCGCAAAGTAATCCTCGCCGCCATTCAGCTCTTTTTCCAGACCATGCCGTTTGAGTGTGGCCCCAAATCTCTCGGCCCACGTGGACCAGTCAAAATGTCCGGCTTCATTCAAATGCACGGTCAGCGCAAAGAGCTGCGCGTGCCATGGAGCTTCAAAGACGGGCTCTGGTTTCATGGGGCGGGCGACAGGTAGGACTGCCACATATCAATCACGACCTCATCGCCCGGATGCTCTGGATGCGCCCACAGTTCGGAGGCCGGAAAGACAACCGCATAGAGCGGTTCTGGCGCTTCGCCGAGGTCATGAGCATGCGCATCTGGCAGGATATGCGCGCCATGCAACCGCAGGATCTTGCCTCGCGCCCCGGCCGCATAGGCCGGAAGCCTCGTGTGCCCGCCGTTCACACGGGTGTTTTCGGGATGCGGCCGCGCGACCACATCGTCGCCGGGGGCGAAGGTCGGGGCGATATTGCTAGGCCGATCCACCGGCCCGCCCTTGGACAGGATGCCTGGGATGGCTTCAGCCTTCCACATCTTCTCTGCAAGGTCCGACGGAGCAGGTTCAGCTTCGCCAGAGAGTTCTGCGCGAGACACAACACCCTTCTCCACAAGCAGGTTCGCCAACCCGCCCATCCACTTCTCATAATAAGAGAACCGCGCGTAATCTGTCGGCTTGAGCCGTTCCCGCGCGTGGCGCGATATATCCAAGTTCCATTTGCCAAAAGCACCGCAAGCCAGAACCACAGCCAGCGCCCGCTTGTGCCATTCTTCGTGAAAGACCTCATCTTCCGGCTCTGGCACAACCGCACCGTCCCCAAAACGTCCGCCCATGTCATGTGGCCGGGTCATGGTGTGCCCGCCAATGCGGTGCCGATCATGCTGTCGCGACTGACCAGCGACATCAGTTCTTCTTCGCTCAGCCCGTCAGTTCCGGCTGGCCGCTGGGGGATGACCAGATAGCGCATCTCTGCGGTTGAGTCCCAGACGCGGACGGCCATGTTTTCAGGCAGCGTCACACCGAAGTCCGCCAATACCTTGCGTGGCTCGCGTACGGCGCGCGAACGGTATGCATCCGACTTGTACCAGCCCGGCGGAATGCCCAGCAGCGGCCACGGATAGCATGAACAAAGGGTGCAAACGACCATGTTGTGCACAGCTTCAGTATTCTCGACAGCAACCATATGCTCGCCCTGCCGTCCGTAATAACCAAGGTCCGAGACAACGGACGTTGCATCCTCCAACAACGCTTCGCGAAACGCCGGATCACTCCATGCTTTCGCAACAACACGGGCTCCGTTCCGGGGGCCGATCTTGTTTTCGTAGGTGTCGATGATCTCATCCAGCGCGGCGGGGTCGATCAGCCCCTTGCGTGTCAACAAAGTTTCAAGTGCCTTGACCCTCAGCGCGGGATCAGGAGGCAACAAGGCGTGCGGGTCATCATGGGAATGGTCGTGTGGCATGGTCAAAGACTGCACCAGTGGTCCCACCTTGTCCACGACCCATCTCGCCAAGCCGTTCAGAATCCACGAGTCTTTGAAGGGGATTTTCGGCGGTTTTTGTGCTATAGTTTTCGGGCAAGAGCGAGTCTGATCCACCTCAATTCCAGGATAGCCCTCTTAAACATGGCGTGGTAGAGAACCGCTCGCAACAAGACCGTCGCAATTTCGGCGGTCTTTGTTTGTCAAACGGGCTGATGGGTACTGTTTGGTGACGCCATTCCCTCCTTGCCCCGACCCGGAAAGATGCATAGATAGCCGCAAACGAAAAGCGAGAGACACCGCCTCATGGAAAACGTCGTTCTGATCATTCACCTGCTGCTTGCCCTCGGCCTGATCGCCGTGGTGCTGATGCAACGGTCCGAAGGTGGTGGTCTGGGCATGGGCGGCGGTGGCGGCGGGGCCGTATCCGGCCGCGCGGCAGCGACAGCACTGACCAAGCTGACCTGGCTTTTGGGTGCTGCCTTCATCGTAACATCCATCACGCTGACAGTGATTGTGGCACAAAAGTCCTCTGGATCTTCCGTGATTGACCGTCTGGGCGTGACCCCACCGGCGGCAACAGAGACTGACTCCAGCGTGCCATCAGGCGAGAGCCTGCTGCCACCGACGGCTGACGACAATGCGCCACTCGTGCCGCTGTCAGATTAACCTCACAACTACAACACCTTGAGGCAGGACTGAATTTCGCAACAGCATGTTGCGCGCTGGTCTTGCCTTGGCATCACGAATCCTGTTATCCTTAAATCCCGTGGTGCCGCGGTTTTTCGCAGGCGCTCAGGCGGGTTTTTCCGCAGAATACTGAACTTCACGGGGGTCCTCGGACAGATGGCGCGTTATATATTCATCACCGGCGGTGTGGTCTCTTCGCTTGGCAAGGGATTGGCCTCAGCGGCGTTGGGCGCGCTCTTGCAGGCCCGCGGTTTTTCGGTGCGTCTGCGCAAGCTTGATCCTTACCTGAACGTGGATCCCGGCACGATGAGCCCCTTTGAACACGGGGAAGTGTTCGTGACCGACGATGGCGCGGAAACCGACCTCGACCTTGGTCACTACGAACGCTTTACCGGCGTGCCAGCGCGCAAAACGGATTCTGTCTCTTCCGGTCGCATCTATTCAAACGTGCTGGAGAAAGAACGCCGCGGCGACTATTTGGGCAAAACGATCCAGGTGGTCCCTCACGTGACCAACGAAATCAAGGACTTCATCGGCATTGGCGAAGATGAGGTCGACTTCATGCTTTGCGAGATCGGTGGCACAGTCGGCGATATCGAAGGCTTGCCCTTCTTTGAAGCGATCCGCCAATTCAGCCATGACAAGCCACGCGGGCAATGTATCTTTATGCATCTGACGCTGCTGCCATATCTGGCAGCCAGTGGTGAGTTAAAGACCAAGCCCACGCAGCACTCCGTCAAAGAACTGCAAAGCATCGGGATCGCGCCTGACATTCTGGTGTGCCGGTCGGAACAACCAATCCCAGAAAAGGAGCGCGAGAAGATCGCCCTTTTCTGTAACGTCCGCAAAGAGGCCGTGGTTGCCGCCTATGATCTGAAATCGATCTATGAGGCCCCCCTCGCCTATCACGCCCAAGGGCTGGATCAGGCCGTTCTTGACGCCTTCAATATCTCACCTGCGCCCAAGCCGGACCTGACTGTCTGGCACGATGTCTATGACCGCATCCACAATCCTGAAGGCGAAGTGCGCGTGGCCATCGTTGGCAAGTACACGCAGCTTGAAGACGCATATAAGTCCATCGCCGAAGCGTTGACGCACGGCGGCATGGCGAACCGCGTGAAGGTCAAGGTTGAATGGGTCGATGCAGAGATATTCGACAAGTCGGACGATGTAGCCCCGCATCTGGAAGGCTATCACGCCATTCTGGTGCCCGGCGGTTTTGGCGAGCGTGGCACCGAAGGCAAGATCAAGGCCGCGCAATACGCGCGTGAGCACAAGGTCCCCTACCTTGGCATCTGTCTGGGCATGCAAATGGCGGTCATCGAAGCCGCGCGCAACGTGGCGGGCGTCAAGACTGCCGGGTCCGAAGAGTTTGATCACGAGGCTGGCAAGAAGCGCTTTGAGCCGGTTGTCTACCACCTC
>CAYUSM010000040.1:4547-17767 GCA_964447345.1 uncultured Sulfitobacter sp.
CTCAAGGAATGGGTGCAGGGCAACCACAAGGTTGAGCGCAAGGTGGGTGATGACAAAGGCGGCACCATGCGCCTCGGTGCTTACGATGCGACGCTGACACCCGGCTCAAAAGTCGCTGAAGCCTATGGCACGACCACCATCGATGAACGCCACCGGCACCGCTACGAAGTCGACATCGCCTACAAGGACAAACTGGAAGAGGCCGGACTTTGCTTCTCTGGCATGTCACCCGACGGCAAGCTGCCAGAGATCGTGGAATGGTCCGATCACCCTTGGTTCATCGGTGTGCAGTTTCACCCCGAACTGAAATCCAAGCCCTTCGCGCCGCATCCTTTGTTCAAGGACTTCGTCAGGGCCGCAAAAGAGATCTCACGGCTGGTCTAAATGGACTGAGGAAATGCCGGGCGCCGTGTCAAACCTCTTGCAAGAGACTTGGCCCGCGCCCATCAAGAACCGATGCTGTCCTATCAACATGCCTACCATGCCGGAAACCTGGCCGATGTGCACAAGCACAGCCTGCTGGCCTGGATGCTCGACTACCTCACGGTAAAAGACAAACCGCTGACCTATATTGAGACCCATGGCGGCCGCGCGCTCTACGACCTCAAAGATGATGCAGCTCAAAAGACGGGTGAGGCCGCACAAGGCATTACACGCGTCCGGGACTGGTTTTCTCAAGATCACCCTTATTCCCGAGTTCTGGATCAAACCACCCGGGAAGCAGGCGAAAGCGCCTACCCGGGCTCACCCTTGATCGCAGCCCTACTTCTGCGGCCAACCGACCAGATCCATATTGCTGAGTTGCACCCACAGGAACAGACTGCCCTGCGCCTTGCAATGTCGCCCTACGCGCCGAAGATTCACCACCGCGACGGGTTCGACATGGCTCATGCATTGACGCCGCCCACACCGCGCCGGGGGCTGATGCTCATAGATCCCAGCTATGAGATAAAGAACGACTATGCCGCCCTGCCACGCCACATTGCGAAAATCACCCGGGCCTGGAATGTGGGCATCATCACGCTCTGGTACCCATTGCTGACAAGCAAGGCCCACGTGGCGATGCTCAGGGCACTGTCTGGTGCTCATCCCACAGCCCTGCGGCACGAAGTGAGCTTCCCGCCCGCCCGCGATGGACACGGGATGATTGGGTCAGGTCTCTTCATCATCAATCCGCCCTTTGGCGTTGCTGACGAAGCCACGCAGTTGGCCAAAAAATTTGCGGCGCTTTGAGGCAGAAACCCACGGTTCTAAAGGAAACTCGATCGGCCAGATGGGTATATGAGACGCGGAGGTCTATGACACCTATCGGGCAACCAACGCGAAACCCTTTGCAGATTTTGACGCGAAGTTCCTCGTCTGCGGCGGTGCTTAGCAGAACGTGGAAGGCGCTTGGCACGCGAACAATGATCATCGAATTCGCGTCTTATGCAATGCACTGGCCTGTCACGACCGCGAAGACTAACAAAAAGCCAAAGAAATACGCGTACCCGTCACGGATGGCGATATGTTGACCGTTGAGGGGTACGAAAACTGAATTTTGTGCTAACATCTCTCGATGTTTCGGTTTGCGACCCTGCTGTTAGCTCTTATTCCCGGCGCTGTACTGGCTTGCGATGCGCCTGTTTGTCTTGTTGATCCCAACTCCCTCAACCTGCCGCGCATCATCACGTTCGATGACACCCGCAGCGGTGCAGGCCCGGGCCACTACATCGACGGTATTCTGCCTCTCGAAGGGGCAACCTTTGGTGAGCGGTTCGCGGGGCAATCCCTGACGGGTCGCTCTCCACATGACGAGGTGACCGGGAGCGCATTTGCCCCCCTCACAATGATGCCCGGCGCAGATGGCCAGAACCTTTCAGTGGTGCATTTCTACGGGCAGACGGTTCTGAACGGCTACGGCGCTGCGGGCTTTCCCAACCGTGAGGGCCAGGGCGAAGGCGCGATTGCTGTCCTTTTTGACAAGGACCAATCCGCACTTGCTTTCGATTTGCGAGGGGGAGAAGCAGGCGCAGCCTATGTCAGCTTCTACCGCCGGGACGGTTCAACCATTGGCGCAGTTCCCATTGAGCCGACGGGCGAATTCACCGTCGGTTTCCTGCGCAGCACCGGTCAGTCCGACATTGCCGGTTTCGTGCTGACCAATACGGACCCACAAGGCATTGCAATTGACACATTACGCTTTGGCAGAATTCCCGAATTGAGTTAACGATCCCACATGTTTGAACGTCTCTTCCCCCGCCGCAAACCGCAGCCGGAACCCTTGCCACAACCCAACGCGCAACTTGCATTGGGCGCGTTGCTGGTCCGCGTGGCCTTTGCCGACCGCGAGTACCGCGCGACCGAGATCGGCCAGATCGACCGTATACTTTCTGAAACTTTCGAAATCGGGCCAATTGAAGCTGCCAAGCTCAGAGCAACCTGCGAGAAACTGGAACATGACGCGCCCGACACCCCGGAATTCGCGAGGATCCTGCGCGAAGAAGTGGATTACGCGCATCGGCTGTCGCTTGGCCGTGCCATGTGGTCAGTCGCACTGGCAGATGGCCATCGTCACGAGGCCGAAGAAATTCAGCTTCTGGCCATCGAGACAGCCCTCGGCTTGACCGACACCGATATCGAAGAACTGCGCAAACAGGCGCTTGGCAAGGGCTGACTTGGCCTTTGCGATCATGCCGACTATATCCACCCCATGTTTGGTGATTTTCTTCGTCGGCTGACAGAGCCGGACCCCGCCCCCTTACCCGATACTGACGCGCGTCTGGCGCTGACGGCGCTTTTGGTCCGCGTCGCGCGATCTGACCACGACTACGCCGAGGCCGAAGCGCGGCTGATCGAAGATATCGCGCAATCACGATACGGGCTGAGCGCGGAAGACGCCCGCGCGTTGCGGGCTGAAGGCGAGGCATTGGAACGTGAAGCTCCCGATACCGTACGCTTTACCCGCGCCATCAAAGACGCTGTGCCATACGAAGAACGCCTCGGCGTAATCGAAGCGCTGTGGAAAGTGGTGCTGGCCGATGGCACCCGGACGGATGAGGAAAACGCCCTGCTGCGGTTGGTGGCCAATCTCATCGGTGTCACGGATACCGATAGCGCCATGGCGCGCCAAAGGGTCGACACCCGCGAATAGCTCATTCATCTGGCATGACCATAGGTCACCCTGGGATCTCGTGATCGGAATCCGTTGCAATTCAGGCTGATTTGGCTCTTTATAACGTCCTGAAACAGCAAGAGTGGCCTGCCCCACGTGAGCACAACACCTCCGGTGATCCAGATCGATGGCCTGCACAAGGCTTACGGCGCGTTGGAAGTGCTCAAGGGCGTCAGCCTGGAAGCTCCCCGTGGCCATGTGATTTCACTCATCGGTTCCTCAGGGTCAGGCAAATCCACGCTGCTGCGCTGCTGCAATCTGCTTGAAGACAGCCAGCAGGGCGAAATTCTATTCAAAGGCGAGCCTGTGAAATGGAAAGGCAACGGGCACGGCCGCCGTCCTGCCGATGCCAAACAAGTCCTGCGCATCCGAACGAACCTCTCCATGGTGTTTCAGCAGTTCAACCTCTGGGCCCATATGACAATCCTGCAAAACGTGATGGAAGCGCCCCTCACTGTCTTGCGACGCGACCGGGCCGAGGTGGAAAAAGCGGCACGCGACTATCTGGCAAAGGTCGGCATCGGCGACAAATGTGACGTCTACCCCGCCCAGCTTTCCGGTGGCCAACAGCAACGTGCCGCGATCGCGCGGGGGCTCTGCATGGAGCCGGAAGCCTTGCTGTTTGATGAGCCGACCTCAGCGCTTGATCCAGAACTGGAGCAGGAAGTTGTCAAGGTCATCAAGGACTTGGCGGCGGAAGGCCGCACCATGATCATCGTTACCCATGACATGAAGCTGGCCGCAGATGTCTCTGACCATGTCATCTTTCTGCATCAGGGACTGATCGAAGAACAAGGGCCGCCTGATCAGCTTTTCGGCGCGCCCAAATCCGAACGCCTGCGCGGGTTTCTTTCGGCAACCCACGCGACGTAACCCAAAAACCGAAAAAAACGGGAGTATCACCACATGAAAAAACTTATCCTTTCGACAGCCGCACTTGCGCTGACCGCAGGGCTCGCCATGGCAGACGGCCACGGCAAGACTATCCGTCTGGGCACGGAGGGCGCCTACCCTCCCTACAATTTCCTCGATGATAATGGCGAAGTTGCAGGCTTTGAGCGGGAAGTGGGCGATGAGCTCTGCACACGTGCAGAGCTGACCTGCGAATGGGTCACCAACGAGTGGGACAGCATCATCCCCAACCTCGTATCAGGCAACTACGACGTGATCATCGCAGGCATGTCCATCACGGACGAGCGCGATGAAGTGATCGATTTCTCAGACCCTTACACGCAGCCTGACCCCTCTGCCTTCCTCGCCATGGGTGACGTGGACATGTCCGGCGCGGTGATTGCTGCGCAATCCGGTACCATCCAGGCCAGCCATATCGCCTCCATGGACGGTGCGACACTGGTGGAATTTGCCACACCTGAGGAAACCATCGCTGCGGTGAAAAATGGTGAAGCAGACGCGGTTCTGGCCGACAAGGCTTTCCTTGAGCCCATCGCCGAAGCCGAAGCAGACCTGAGCCTGATTGGCGAAGACGTCCTGCTGGGCGGTGGCATCGGCCTTGGCATTCGCGAAAGCGATGGCGATCTGCGCGAAAAATTCAACGCCGCGATCCAGTCGATGAAAGAAGACGGCTCCCTGAATATGCTCATCGAAAAGCACCTCCCTGGCTCGGCAACCTTCTAAGACCTCCCAGCGAAGGGGGGCGCATCCGTCCCCCTTCATCTTTCCAAATACAATTCATGCCACCGCTGCCACGGGTGCTGCCATTTTCCAGTTCTGCGCCGATCCTGAAAACCTGACCCAGATTCGCTGGTTCACCTGCTACCTGACCACAGGCAAGCATATGAACCTCTATTTCTCGGTGATCACGGTATTGGTGCTGCTTGGGATCACGGCACCGGTTGCGCTCGCCTTCGGCTTTGTCGGTGCTTCTGCCGCGCGGTCTGCCGTCGCGCCACTGCGCTGGCTTGGCAAGACCTACATCGCCATCGTCCGCGGCGTGCCGGACATCGCCTTTTTCCTCTTCTTTGTGATCGCGCTGGACCAGGCCATCGAATACCTGCGCCACAAGGCCCTTTGCCCAGAGGTGACGGCACCGGTTTGGCAAGGCAGTGATTTCGTTGTTTGTCAGGCCGCGAAGATGCCGCTTGGAAGCTCCCCACAATGGGTGCATGAGACCTATGGTTTCTTCATTGCCGTGCTGACCTTTGCGATTGTCTACGGTGCTTTCGCGGCCAATGTACTTTTCGGTGCCATGCGCGCGGTACCCCACGCGCAGCTTGAAACGGCGGCGTCCTACGGCATGACAACGCGCCAGACTTTCTGGCGGGTGCTGGTCCCGCAAATGTGGGTCTACGCGCTGCCCGGTCTGTCGAACCTGTGGATGCTTTTGATCAAGGCAACACCGCTACTGTTCCTGCTGGGCGTCGAGGATATCGTCTACTGGGCACGCGAGTTAGGAGGGACCAAGACGCCGCGCTTCACCGACTATCCACATGGTGACTGGCGGATGTGGTACTTCCTGGCCTTGTTGGTCTTCTACCTTTGCTTCACCCGTGTGTCGGAAATCGTGCTGGACCGGTTGATGAAAAGGCTCACCCATGGGCAGGCCACCAGCGGCGGTGAAGCCCAACGAAGAGCAGCCGCATGAGCTGTTGGCAAACCATACAGGACTACGGGCTGCGCGCCGTCGGCATCGGCGAACGGCTGCTCCCGCGCGAAGACTTCACGCTGTGTCAGCAGTTCACGCTGATTGGCTCGGGCATGATCTGGAACATATACTTCGGCGTCATGGCCCTTGCCTTTGGCTTCTTCCTTGCCACTGCTCTGGGTGTTGGGAAGGCCAGTGCCAATCCATGGTTCCGCAAGCCATCTGAGTGGTTCATCTTCGTCTTCCGGGGCTCACCGCTCTTCATCCAGTTTTTCTTTGGATACTTTTTCTTCCTGACACTGAAATCGAACTACGCGTTTTTCGATCCCTTTACCGCCGCCTGGCTGGGTGCGCTGATCGTTCTTTTCTGCAACACCGCCGCCTATGCCGGAGAGATTTTCTACGGTGCGCTCCAATCCATCCCCAAGGGTGACGTTGAAGCTGCCGACGCCTACGGCCTTTCCGGCTGGTCACGCTTTCGCCGGGTGATCTGGCCGACAATGCTGCGTCTGGCCTGGCCCGCTTATACCAACGAGGCGATCTTTCTGTTTCACTCCACCACGCTTGTTTTCTTGAGCGGCTTTCCCGCCTGGCAGCAACGGGGCGACGCGCTTTATTATGCCAACTATTTTGCGGACAAGACTTTCAACCCCTTCATCCCCTACCCGATCCTAGCGGGATACTTCATCCTGCTGACCCTTATCGTTATTGGGAGTTTTGGCCTGATCAACACTCGGCTGAACCGCCACCTGCCGCAGGCCAAGCGGCAAAAAATGCGCTTGCGTCCCAACCTGATCCGGTAGTATCCAAAATTTGATCAAATTATCCGGCGCGTGGGCGCTGGGAGGTCCCGGCACCCGCCAGAGCCCGCTTGGCCCACCGCCCTTTCAGGTGTGCAATGAACAACTGGCTCCGCAAGAACCCGGCCGTCCGATCCATCCGCGTCGCTGCCGCCGACCTCAATGGACAGCCGCGCGGCAAACGCATCCCAGCCCGTTTTGCAGACAAGGCCCTCACCGATGGAACACGATTTCCGTTCTCGGTCCTGAACCTCGATATCTGGGGGGAAGACATCGACGGCAGTCCCTTGGTGCTTGAAACAGGCGATAAGGACGGTGTGCTCAAACCAACGGAACGCGGCTTCATGCCCATGCCATGGCTTGAAGCACCTGCAGCACTTCTGCCCATATGGATGTTCCATGACGATGGTCGGCCCTTCGCCGGTGACCCCCGACATGCGCTCAATACGGTGCTGCAGCGCTACCGCAAACGTGGCCTGACACCGGTCTGCGCGGTCGAGCTAGAGTTCTTTCTCATCGACGATTCCAGCACCAAGCTGCAGATTCCGCCCTCGCCCCGCTCGGGAAAACGCCGCAACGCCGGTGACATCCTGTCGATGCGCGCCCTTGATCAGTTCGACAACTTTTTCACCGATCTCTATGACGCCTGCGAAGAGATGGACATCCCAGCAGACACGGCCATTTCCGAAGGCGGGTTGGGTCAGTTCGAAATCAACCTGATGCATTGCGATGATGCGCTGCGCGCCGCAGATGATGCCTGGCTCTTCAAGATGCTGGTCAAGGGCTTAGCGCGAAAGCACGGTTTCGCCGCCAGCTTCATGGCCAAACCCTACCCCGATTACCCCGGCTCGGGCCTTCACACGCATTTCTCGGTGCTGGACGAAGATGGCGAGAATGTCTTTGACAATGGCGGCCCAGAAGGGACCGACACTCTGCGCAATGCGATTGCCGGATGCCTTGCCGCCATGCCCGGCTCAACCCTGATCTTTGCGCCACATGCCAACAGTTATGACCGAATGGTTCCGGGCAACCACGCGCCCACCGGCATCAGCTGGGGGTATGAGAACCGGACGGCCGCAATCCGCATACCCTCAGGCAACGCCAAGGCCCGTCGCATAGAACACCGCGTCTCGGGCGGCGACGTGAACCCCTATCTGATGCTGGCTGCCGTATTGGGTGCGGCGATCAACGGGATCGAAGATGGGGCAAACCCTCCTGCCCCGATCACGGGCAATGCCTACGAGCAGGACTTGCAGCAGATACCCTCAGACTGGAAATCGGCCATCGACCTTTTTGAAGCGGATGCCCCGATCGCCCGCATCTTCACATCAGAGCTGATCCGCAACCTGGTTCTGACCAAGCGTCAGGAACTGGAGTATATGGCAGAGCTGTCTGCCCAGGAGCAGGTCGAGATCTATCTCGACAGCGTGTAAGGAGACCCCATGAAAATTGGCATCCTGATCACTGGTCATCCCCCAGATGAACTTTCTGGCAATGGCCGCTATGACGCCTATTTCCGCCGCCTTCTGGGCGAAGAGGCTTTCAGCTATGTCAGCTACTCCGTAGTGGACGGTGAAATGCCCTCGGGGGTCCACGATGCGGACGGCTGGTTGATCACAGGATCAAAACACGGCGCTTATGAGGATCATCCCTGGATCCCCCCATTGGAGGACTTCATCCGGGATTGCTATGCAGCGCGGGTGCCCATGATTGGCGTTTGCTTTGGCCACCAGATCATTGCTCAGGCCATGGGCGGCAAGGTTGAGAAGTTCGGCGGCGGGTGGTCCATTGGGCCCGTCGACTATCAGATCAACGGAGAGACTTTTGCGATCAACGCGTGGCATCAGGACCAGGTGGTTGAGAGACCTGCAAATGCCAAGGTGATCGGCGCCACAGACTTCTGTGCCAACGCGGCGCTGCTCTATGACGATCTCTTCTGGACCATTCAGCCCCACCCGGAATACCAGAATGATTTCATTGACGGTCTGATCCGCTATCGCGGCAAGGGACTTGTCCCGGAAGATCAACTCGACGCAGCCCGCGCCAAACTCGACACCAAGCTCGATTCACCAAAAATCGCCGAGCAAATGACCGCGTTTTTCAAGAAAGAGAGGGCCTGATGGCCGACTGGATCAAGAGTCTTCCGGGGGCCGCGCAGGTCTATCTGGAAAACAAGCGTCTGGATGAGGTCGAATGCATCATCGCCGACCTACCCGGAATCGCACGCGGGAAAGCTGTCCCTGCCTCAAAGTTTGCGCGGCAAGAGTATTTTCACCTGCCGGACAGCATCTTCTTCCAGACCATCGCGGGCGGTTGGGGTGAGGCTGCAGGCGACGGCGGCTTTATCGAGAAGGACATGATCCTGAAACCCGACATGGAAACCGCGACGGCTGCACCATGGACGGGGGATTGGACATTGCAGGTCATCCACGATGCCTTTGATCGCGATGATGAACCTGTGCCGTTTTCGCCGCGCAATGTCCTCAAACGCGTGGTGCAGGCATACCGGGACAAGGGCTGGGAGCCGGTAGTGGCACCGGAAATGGAGTTCTTTCTGGTGGCCCGCAACCTCGACCCCGCGCATGAGATCGAGCCGATGATCGGACGTTCTGGCCGCCCGGCAGCGGCACGCCAGGCCTATTCCATGACCGCCGTGGACGAATTCGGCCCAGTCATTGATGACATCTACGACTTTGCAGAGCATCAGGGGTTTGAGATCGACGGCATCACCCAGGAAGGCGGCGCCGGGCAGTTGGAGATCAACTTGCGGCATGGCGATCCGGTCAAGCTCGCCGATGAAGTCTTTTTCTTTAAGCGGCTGATCCGCGAAGCAGCCCTCCGCCACGATTGCTATGCCACGTTTATGGCCAAACCCATCGCGGATGAGCCGGGCTCGGCCATGCACATTCACCACTCGATCCTCGACACGAAAACCGGCGAAAACATCTTTTCCAACGAAGACGGCAGCGAGACCCCGCATTTTGCGCATTTCATCGCTGGTTTGCAGACGCATATGCCTGCGGCCCTTGCAGTGATCGCGCCTTATGTGAACAGCTATCGCCGCTATGTGAAGGACCATGCAGCCCCCATCAATCTTGAATGGGGTCGCGATAACCGGACGACCGGCATCCGCATTCCGCTCTCATCGCCAAAGGCACGCCGGGTGGAGAACCGGCTTGCGGGGATGGACTGCAACCCCTACCTCGCCATCGCCGCATCACTGGCCTGTGGTTATCTGGGACTGAACGAAGACAAGGCCCCTGCTGACGAGTTCAAAGGCGACGCTTATGATGGTGATGGGGATATCCCACGGACTTTGGGCGAAGCGCTGAGCGTTTTTGACGAGGCGGAGGCCCTGCACGGCGTATTGGGTTCAGAATTCGCCCGCGTCTACGGCATCGTAAAACGTGCCGAGTATGATGAATTCCTGCAAGTCATCTCACCCTGGGAACGTGAACATCTGCTGCTGAACGTCTGATGAACCTGCTCTATGCCAACGACAAACGCGGACAGTACCCGAACAGCTGGTATGCGGCCACGGCAACGCCGTTGGACCGTTTCGCCCCGCTGAAAGGGGCACAGAAGGCGGACGTCTGCGTGATCGGTGGTGGCTACACCGGTCTTTCCGCCGCACTGCATCTGGCCGAGGCGGGCCGCGATGTGGTGCTGTTGGAAGCGCAACGTGTGGGCTTCGGCGCGTCAGGCCGCAACGGCGGACAATTGGGAATCGGGCAGCGCGTTGAACAGGATGCGCTTGAGGAGATGGTTGGCGCAGACCATGCCAAACGGCTCTGGACCATGGGTTTGGAAGCCGTGGATCTGGCCAAGAACCTGATCGCGAAACATCAGATCGACTGTCATCTGAAACCCGGCATTGCCCATACTGCATCTACGAAGCGTGATGTGGATGACCTGCATCACTACGCCGATCACCTGCAAAGCACTTACGACTATCACCAGCTTGAGGTTCTCGACTACGCCGCTTTGCAACAGGTCTGCCCTTCACCGGACTACAAAGGGGGTGTGCTCGACATGGGATCGGCGCATCTGCATCCGCTGAACTATGCGTTGGGACTGGCCCGCGCCGCACGGGACGCAGGCGTGCGCATTTTCGAAGGCAGCGCCGTGCATCACATCGATCACGGCACCAAGGTCAAGGTACAGACGGACGGGGGTCATGTGATCTGCGACCACCTGATCCTGGGCTGCAACGGCTATTTGGGCGGCCTCGACCGTAAGGTGTCAGCCCGCGTCATGCCCATCAACAACTTCATTGCCGCAACAGAACCTCTCGGTGACCAAATCCAAGACGTCCTCCCCCGTGACGTTGCTGTGGCGGACAGCCGTTTTGTGGTGAACTACTTCCGGCTCAGCCACGACAAGCGCCTGCTGTTTGGCGGTGGTGAGAGCTATGGCTACAAGTTCCCAAAGGACATTGGCGCGAAAGTCCGCAAGCCGATGTCTGTTATCTTTCCGCACCTGAAGGACATCAAATTCGATTATGCATGGGGCGGCACCCTGGCCATCACCATGAAGCGTCTGCCCTATATGGCACGCGTGGCGCCAAATGTCCTGTCCGCCTCCGGCTACTCTGGCCATGGCGTAGGCACGGCCACGCATGCCGGTATGTTGATGGCACGCGCGGTCGAAGGCGACGGTGACGGCTTTGACACCATGTCCGCCATACCCAGCACACCCTTTCCCGGTGGTCCGGCTGTGCGCAGCCCGTTGCTGGTCCTGGCCATGAGCTGGTATTCCCTGCGCGACCGACTGGGCTTATAGCTGTCACACAGACGTAGTGTTCGGCAGGCATGCCGGATTTGGAAGCTGCGGGAAAAGAAGATAAACTATTCCCGTAAATCGAGCGAGGTCCAACGATGTCCCTGCCAAACCTGCATCAGGCAGAACCCATTCCCGCAAGCGCAAGATCAGAAATCGACCGGTTGCTGCAAAGCGCCGACCTGTTTCGATATACAGCTGCTGAAGATGCCCCGGTCTCCCTTCTGGAAGAAGAGTTTGCCCGGATGATGGGCAGCAAATATGCGCTTGCGGTGTCTTCCTGCTCGGCTGCGCTTTTCCTGTCATTGCGCGCATTGGACCTGCCTCGGGACGCCCGTGTCCTGATCCCAGGGTTCACCTTTGCCGCTGTTCCGTCGTCCGTTATGCACGCAGGCTGCGTACCCGTCTTGTGTGAAGTGGGCGAGAACTACCGTATTGATCTGACGGATTTTGAGACGAAGCTCAGCGATGTAGATGCTGTTATCGTCAGCCACATGCGCGGTCACACGTCTGACATGGACGCGATCATGGCGTTGTGCAACGCTGCCGATGTCCCGGTGATCGAGGACGCAGCGCACTCGCTTGGCACGCTGTGGCATGGCCGGAAGATCGGGACAATTGGCAAGATCGGCTGCTTCTCCTTCCAGTCCTACAAGATGGTCAATGCTGGTGAAGGCGGCATTCTGATCACGGATGATGCCGATCTGGTGGCCCGCGCGGTCATCATGTCCGGCGCTTATGAACACAACTGGAAGAAGCACCCGGTTCTGAAGGAAGCCTTTGCCAAATGGCAAAACCAACTGCCACTCTATAACCTGCGCATGTCTAACCTTTCCGCCGCGGTGATCCGCCCGCAACTGCCGCAGCTTGAGCGGCGCACGAAAGACGGTCTTCGCAACCATGACCATGTGGCCGATCGCTTGTCCGCTTCTCCAATGGTTGATGTCCCTGCCCCGCTCCCAGGTGAGACTCGCGCCCCGGATTCCATCCAGTTCAACCTAATCGGTCTGACAGACGCGCAAGTCCGCACCTTTGCCGAACGCGCAACCAAGGCCGGGGTGACCGTTCAGGTCTTTGGCCAAAGCACCGACAACGCGCGCGCTTTCTGGAACTGGCAATTCATCCCTGATCTGCCAGAGCTGCCACGTACCCGGTCGATGCTCATGCGGGCATGTGACGTGCGTCTGCCGGTGCAGCTTGAACTGCCGCAACTGGATGCAATCTGCGATGTCTTGCTGGGTGCTTTGGCGGATGCGGCAGACCCAAAGGCCGCTTGAAGACTATTTCAGCTTGGACAGCTTGTTCTGAAGTTCTGCCAACTGCTTCTTGATGGCGTCAAGGTCTTCGCCGCTATCGGCTGCCTCTTCGGGTTCCGGATCGGGTTCCTGCTTGGCCTTCATGCCCGCGCCCCATCCAGCGGTCATTGCCTTCATGAAAGCTTCCTGCTGCGCTTGCATCGCCTCCATGCCAGGCATCTTGGCCATCGGGTTCATGGAGGACATATTTTCCATCATCTTCGCCTGACCGTCGCGGAGCATGTCAAAGGACGCCCGCAGGAATTGCGGCACAACAGACACGTTGCCAGACATATAGCTGCGCACCAGATCGTTGAGAACATCAACCGGCAATACAGACTCACCCCGGCTTTCGTGTTCTGCAATGATCTGCAAAAGGTATTGCCGCGTCAGGTCATCCCCTGATTTCAGATCAACGATCTGAACCTCACGTCCGTCCCGGATAAAGCCCGCGATATCCTCAAGCGTCACGTAGTCACTGGTCTCTGTATTATAGAGCCGCCGCGACGCGTAACGTTTGATCAGCAGAGGTTTGGATGTTTCAGACACGGACATACTCCCCGAAGACGTGCTGCATTGCAGCTTAGGCG
>CAYUSM010000041.1:0-17184 GCA_964447345.1 uncultured Sulfitobacter sp.
TTTGGGTCGCGATTGCGGATGTCGCAGCCTATGTCACGCCCGGTTCTGCACTGGACCGTGAGGCACGCAAACGGGGGAATTCGACGTATTTCCCGGATCGTGTGGTACCAATGTTGCCGGACCGTTTGTCAGGCGATCTGTGTTCGCTGCACGAGGGCGTACCGCGTGCCTGTGTCGCTGTGCGCATGGTGCTGGATTCAAAGGGCAACAAGCTGTCCCATACGTTCCATCGCGGTCTCATGCGCTCTCCCGCGTCGCTGCATTACGAGGAAGTTCAGGACGCGGTTGACGGCAACCCGAATGACCGATGCGGGCCCTTGCTGGAGCCGGTGCTGAAGCCGCTTTACGCGGCCTACGCTGCGTTGAAGAAAGCGCGGAACGCGCGGCAGCCACTTGATCTGGACCTGCCGGAGCGGCGGGTGGTGTTGGACGAGGACGGGTCGGTGCGGTCCATCAACTTCAAGGACCGGCTGGATGCGCATCGGCTGATTGAAGAGTTCATGGTGCTGGCAAATGTCGCTGCGGCAGAGACGCTGCTTTCCAAGAAAGTGCCGCTGCTGTTTCGCATCCACGAGGAACCGACGCAGGAAAAACTAAAGAGCCTGCGGGAGACAGCGGAGGCGGCGGGTTTCACATTGGCCAAGGGGCAGGTGTTGAAGACCCAGCATTTGAACAGATTGCTGAATGACGCGGCGGGCACGGATGAGGCAGAGTTGATCAACCTCTCGACCCTGCGGTCGATGACGCAGGCTTACTATGGGCCGCAGCACATCGGGCATTTCGGGCTGGCGCTGAGGTCTTATGCGCATTTCACCTCACCCATCCGGCGCTATTCAGATCTGATCGTGCACCGGGCGCTGATCACCGGTCATGGCTGGGGAAAGGACGGGCTGCGGCCCGAGGATTACGACACGCTGGAGCAAACTGGTGCGCATATCTCGGACACCGAGCGGCGGTCGATGATGGCCGAGCGGGACACCACGGATCGCTATCTGGCGTCCTATCTTTCTGAGCGTGTGGGGAATGAGTTCCAGGGCCGTGTCAGTGGTATCGCGCGGTTTGGTGTCTTCGTGAAGCTGGACGAGACGGGGGCAGATGGCTTGCTGCCCATGCGGTCCATCGGGAACGAGTACTTCCACTATGACGCGGAGAGCCAGACGCTCATGGGCGCGGATACGGGCATGGAGATCAGCCTGGGCCAGCGCGTCACGGTGCGACTGGCCGAGGCTGTGCCGGTCACCGGAGGCATCGCACTCGAGCTTTTGGAAATCGAAGGCAACAAGGTGCCTCAGGGGCGGCAATCTCCGGCGGGGCGCGCGCCGCGCCGGAAATCGGCAAAGGCCAAGCGCAAGAAGGACAAGATCAAGCGCAAAGTTTCTCGGACACGGCGCTGACGGGTTGGCCCATTGCCTCCTCGCAGCGGTCAATGTAGCGACAGAGAATTTCATCCTCAGCAATGCGCGTTTTCAGCAGGGTCTTGCCCGGTGTTGCGCGCATCGCCGCAAGCATTGCGCCGACCGAGGCATCAGCGGCGGTGGGCTGGTCACCGAACAGGAAGCTCCCGTGCCACAGACGGGTTGTGATGGCTGAGAGGTCAGCTTCGACCCGGTCCAGTCTTTGCGCAGGCGTGAAGCGTCCCAGCCCCTGACGGTCCATGCCCTGCAAACAGGCGCGGCGCATCTTGTTGGTGACGATCCGGCGCAGGGGCCGCGGGACCACGTCGAAATACGTGTCACGGATGGTTGGCCAGACTTCATCGTCGGCCCAACGGTCCAGCACGATGTGGAAATAGAGGTGATCTTCTGCCATGCGGATGAAAGCGCGGGAGGTGGCTTTCTCCATGTCAGAAAGTCCCGCGTCAAACTGCGCACCCTGCGCTTCAAGATAGCTGCGGATGTTGTCACTATCGGCAATGATCCTGTCCTCGACCCGGATGGCGGGGAGCTTGGCGTGCGGCATCGGACGCGGGTCGGCGAGGTCTTTGCGCTGCCATTTCTGGCCGGAGAGGTTCAAGAGCCAGATGGCTTTGACGCAGAAGGGGCTGGCGGCGGACTGGCCAAATGCAGGCTTGTAGGTGAGCAGGGTGATCATGACGTTACTCCTGAATGGGGATGCCCTGATCTAACAGGGAGTGCTGTCAATTTTTGTCAGGACGGGTTAGGGTGGCGGCATGACGCGCACCCATCGGCTATTCCAGATGATGACCACGCTCAGGCGGCTGCCTGCGCCGGTCCGGGCCGTGCAATTGGCCGATGAGATGGGTGTTTCCTTGCGCACGGTTTATCGCGACATTGATGCGTTGCGCGGGCTGGGCGCGGTGATTGATGGGGAGGCTGGATTTGGCTATACGCTGATCGAGGATGCTGCCCTGCCGCCGCTGGGATTTGAGGATGACGAGCTTGAGGCGCTCGTCCTCGGACTGCGCGATGTTGCTGTTATTGGGGATCCCGCTCTGGCGAAGGCGGCGGAATCGGCGCTGGCGAAACTGACAGCGCGGGTGCCGCCCCGACAGGCGCATCGGTTGCAGCACGCCATTCTGGATGCACGGCGCTTCTTTCGCCCGGACCCGCCCCGGATTGACGTGGCGGCCCTGCGTTCTGCGACCTGGGAGGAGGAGACGGTGCGGTTTGCATATGTCGACGCCAAAGGGGCACAGACTGCGCGGGAGGTTGATCCGCTGGGCATCGTTTACATGCAAGAGACCAATATGCTGATGGCGTGGTGCCACTTGCGCGAGGACTTCCGGGCCTTCCGGTTGGACCGGATGGACGACCTGGAACGCACCGGGCGCAGCTTTCGACCACGACGGGTGCCGATGCTCCGCGACTACACCGCGAAACTGCGGGCAGAGGTGCTGGCGATGGCGGAACGCCGCAAGAACGCGGACTGAGGGCTTTTGCGATAGGCTGTTCCGCGTTAGGCTGGCGCAGAGCAGACAAGAACGGAACAATCCGATGAAGTGCCGAGACCTGACCATAGGGCTGGTGGCGTTGATGCTTTGTGCCGCCCCCGTTCCCGCCCTGGCCTTTGGGCCCGAAACATCTTTGAGACCAGCCGAACGCAGCGCGCAAGTGACCCTTGTCGCGGCCCAAGCGCAGGACAGCAGCAATCAGGGATTGGACGAGTGGGTGAGGGATTTCCGTCCGCGCGCATTGGAGGCGGGGATATCTGCGCGCACATTCGACAGCGCGATGCGCGGTGTGCGGTATGATGCGGGCATCATCGAAAGGGACCGTAATCAGGCGGAATTCACCAAGACGATCTGGGACTACCTCGACACCGCCGTTTCAGACCTGCGGATCGAGAACGGCCAAAACGCGCTGGCGAAATGGGGCAAGACGCTCGACCGGATCGAGGCACGGTATGGTGTTGAGAAAGAGGTGATTGTTGCGATCTGGGGGCTGGAAAGCGCTTATGGCACCTTTCGTGGCAACGTCGAGATCATCAATGCGCTCAGCACCTTGGCCTATGATGCGCGGCGTGCGGCGTTCTTTGAGAAAGAGCTGATTGAGGCGCTGCGCATTCTGGAAGCCGGGGATACCAAGCTGTCACGAATGAAAGGCAGTTGGGCCGGGGCCATGGGGCATACGCAGTTCATGCCGTCATCCTTTCAGGCCCATGCCGTTGATTTCGACGGCGATGGGCGGCGCAATATCTGGGAGGATAATCCCACAGACGCGCTGGCCTCCACCGGAGCCTATCTGAAGCATTTCGGTTGGACGAAGGGTCAGCCATGGGGTGTGGAAGTGCATTTGCCCGAAGGGTTTGACTATACCCGCGCAGATCGGGAGAATCTGCATTTGCCCAGCTATTGGGCCAGCCAGGGTGTCAGGCCGGTGACCGGCAGCTTTGATGATGCCCATGGGGTTGGGTCGATCCTGCTGCCCGGTGGGGCAGAGGGTGCAGCTTTCATGATCTTTTCCAACTTTGCGGTGCTGGAGAAGTACAACACTGCCGATGCCTATGTGATTGGCGTCGGGCATCTGAGTGACCGCATTACGGGCGGTGACGCGATTGCGCATGACTGGCCAAGACGCTTGCGCGCCCTGACCAAGGACGAGCGGACAGAATTGCAGAAGCGCTTGACTGCGGCAGGGTTCGATACGGTCAAGATCGACGCGAAGATGGGGCCGCTGACCATCAATGCGGTGCGGCGGTTCCAACTGGCAAATGACATGCTGCCGGATGGGTATCCGTCGTTGGCGGTTCTGGAGAGGCTGAGGGCGCTTTGAAGGCGGGGTGACCCCCGCCCTATGATGCGGCCTTGAGCATGTCTTTGTCCTTGAGGTCTTTGTAGGTCGCATCCAGCGCGATTGTGGCGCGCTTGGTGAAGGTTTCGATCTCTTCCGGCGTGATCACCAACGGGGGAGAAATGACCATACGGTCGCCCACATGGCGCATGACCAGATTGTTGGCAAAGCAATGCTCGCGGCACATCAGACCAACTGTCCCGCCTTCGCTGGCAAACTTCGCCCGGCTTTCCTTATGCGGGGTCAGGGGCAGGGACCCCATCATGCCACAGACATTCATGCCACCAACAAGGGGATGTTCGCTCAGGGTCTCAAGTGCTGCATTGAAGGCTGGCATGGCCACGTTGCGGACGTGATCCAGCAGGTTTTCCTCTTGCATGATGCGTAGGTTTTCAAGTGCCACCGCAGCGCAGACCGGATGGCCGGAATAGGTATATCCATGGCTGAACTCGCAGGCGTTGATCACGTCTGCCACTTCGTCTGAGACGATGGAGCCGCCAATAGGCGCGTAGCCAGAGCTGAGCCCCTTAGCGACGGTCATGATATCGGGCGTAATATCAAGGGTCTCGGACCCAAACCAGTTGCCGGTCCGGCCAAAGCCACAAATGACCTCATCTGCGATCAGCAGCACGTCATACTTTTTGCAGATGCGCTGGATTTCGGGCCAATAGGTGCTGGGCGGCACCACCACGCCACCGGCCCCCTGGACAGGCTCACCGATAAAGGCCGCCACGTTCTCGGCGCCCAGTTCGAGGATCTTGTCCTCAAGCGCACGGGCACGGGCGAGGCCGAATTCCTCGGGCGTCTGATCCCCGCCTTCGGCCCACCAATCCGGTTGATCGATGTGATGGATGCCGGGAATGGGCATGCCGCCCTGAGCGTGGATGTACGTCATCCCACCAAGGGAACCTGACCCCATAGAAGACCCGTGATAGGCGTTCTTGCGGCTGATCACATGTGACTTTTCCGGCTGTCCTTTTTCCGCCCAATAGGTGCGGACAATGCGCAGGTTGGTGTCATTGGCCTCTGACCCGGAGCCTGCAAAGAAGACGTGGTTGAGGTGATCCGGGGCCAGCTTTGCCAGCTCAGCGGCCAGCGCAATGCCCGGCACGTGGGTCGTTTGGAAGAAGGTGTTGTAGTAGGGCAGTTCATTCATCTGCCGCGCCGCGACCTGACCCAACTCAGGGCGTCCGTATCCAAGGTTCACACACCACAGGCCTGCCATGGCATCAAGGATTTCGTTGCCTTCGCTGTCAGTCAGAAAGACGCCCTTGGCCCGTGTGATCACCCGCGCTCCCTTGGCGTTCAACTCGTCCCCCTTGGTGAAGGGATGCATGTGATGGGCGGCATCCAGTGCCTGCAGTTCAGCCGTGGGCAAATGGTTGGTGATCTGGGACATGGTTCTGGACCTTTGTGTGGGGAGGATAGATTGGATTTCAGAATATGATCAAATTATCCAAAGTCAATCGAATCACACGGGCGTCTAGCCGTCGCTCAGTGCCGCCTCTATCTGGCGCATGCCTTGTTCGACGTCCCCGGCCATCGCCGTTGCCGCAGCATCAACATCACGATCGGCCAGAGCCTCAAGCAGGTCCTTGTGCATATCGGGCAGGTTGCTGGTGCCGAAGCGGCCGCAGACGACCCGCAGTGAGGGCCCAAAGCGCAGCCACAACCGGTCAACGGTTGCCGCCATGATCGGGGCCTCGGCGCAATCGTAGATCATTGTGTGGAAACGGTAATTATGGGTGAGATAGCCGCCGATATCGCCCTTGGCGATGGCCATGTTCAGATCATCATCGCAGGCGCGAATGGCATCAAGGATATCGTCCGTGATACGCTCAACCGCCCGGCGCGTCAGCTCGGGTTCAAGCGTTTTTCTCATAAATCCAAGCTCATGAACGCAGTCGGGTGTCAGTACGGGAACACTTACGCGGCGGTTGCCTTGATGGGTCAGCGCACCTTCTGCAATCAGTCGGCGCAGCGCCTCGCGGACCGGGGTCATACCGGCGGCCAATTGTTCCGTCAGTCCCTGGATCGTGACAGCCTGGCCCGGGGCAAGGTCACCAAAGAGAATCATCACACGCAGTTTTTCGTAGACAATCTGGTGCGCGGGCATTTTGCCGGCATCCGCTGCGTGAAACGGATTGGAGGGGGTGACTACATCGACGTTCATCTGCAAATGCCTGTTTTATGCGCCAGTTGAGCTGCCTTGCGTAGGCACCTCACGCGTGAAAGCATAAAGTATCTTGCCGCAAGTGGCAAAACTTGATCAAATTGCGCGAATGTCGGGATCAACCTGGCACTGTATGGGAGTAACACATGAAAAATCGTATTCTGGGCGGCGTTGCCGTCGCCGGTTTGATGGCCGGTGCCGCAATGGCCGAAGAAGTCCGCGTCTACAACTGGTCGGACTACATCGACGAAGGCTTGCTGGAGAAATTCGAGCAGGAAACCGGGATCGAGCTGATCTACGACGTTTTTGACAGCAACGAAGTGCTGGAGACCAAGCTGCTTGCCGGGGGTTCCGGCTATGACGTGGTGGTGCCATCCGGCACCTTCCTGCAGCGGCAAATCACGGCTGGAGCCTTCCAGAAGCTGGACATGTCCAAATTGCCCAACAAGGGCAATATGTGGGACGTGATCGAGGATCGGGTCAGCAAGTATGACCCCGGGAACGAATATGCGATCAACTACATGTGGGGCACCACGGGCCTTGGCGTAAATGTGGACAAGGTCAAAGAGGCTCTGGGCGAGGATGCCCCGATGAATTCCCTGGCGCTGGTGTTTGAGCCCGAGAATATGGAGAAACTGGCGGAATGCGGTGTGCATTTCCTGGATGCACCGGCCGAGATCATCCCTGCCTCACTCAACTACATTGGCGAAGACCCCGACAGCCAGGACCCTGACGTGATTGCGAAGGTCGAGCCCTTGCTGACGGCTGTGGCACCTCATGTGCAGAAGTTCCACAGTTCGGAGTATATCAACGCGCTGGCCAACGGTGACATCTGCGTGGCCATCGGTTGGTCGGGTGACATCTTGCAGGCGCGCGACCGCGCGGCAGAGGCTGATAATGGCGTGACCATTGAATATCACGCGCCCAAGGAAGGCGCGCTGATGTGGTTTGACAACATGGCCATTCCGGTCGATGCGCCAAACCCCGATGCCGCTCACAAATTCCTGAATTTCATCATGGACGCGCAGAACATGGCGGCGGCGTCGAACTATGTCTACTATGCCAATGGCAACCTGGCATCGCAGGAGTTCCTGGAAGAGGATGTGATCGGTGACACAGCGATTTACCCTGATGAGGCGACGCTGGAGAACCTTTACACAACATCACCTTACGGACCCAAGGTGCAGCGGACGGTGACCCGCATGTGGACCAAGATCAAGTCCGGTACATAACACCACCGATAGGGGCGCGGCCATCATCAGCCGCGCCCTTTTCATATGACCCGCCAAGTGAAGGGATGCCCGCCCCGTGAGCCAAACCGTCTTTGCCCCTTGGGATGATCCGGGCCAAAAGCCACTAATCCGATTTCAGAACGTGACCAAGCGCTTTGGCGAATTTGTCGCCATTGATGATCTGACACTGGACATCTTCGAAAAGGAGTTCTTTGCGCTGCTTGGCCCCTCTGGCTGCGGTAAGACCACGATGATGCGGATGCTTGCCGGGTTCGAGACGATAACAGAGGGCAAGATTGAACTGGCAGGACAGGATATTGGTCCGGTGCCGCCGAATGAGCGGGCGGTCAATATGATGTTCCAGTCATATGCGCTGTTTCCGCATTTGAGCGTTTGGGAGAACATCGCCTTTGGTCTGCGCCGCGACAAGAAAAGCAAGAGCGAGATTGAAGCGCGGGTTGAGGAAATGCTCAAGCTGGTCCGGCTTGAGAAATTTGCCCGGCGCAAGCCGCATCAGATATCTGGTGGCCAGCGGCAGCGGGTAGCCTTGGCACGATCCCTGGCCAAAGCACCCAAGCTGTTGTTGCTGGATGAACCGCTTGGTGCACTCGACAAGAAACTGCGGCAGGACACGCAATTTGAGCTGATGGATATTCAGGAGACGACCGGCACGACGTTCGTGATTGTGACCCACGATCAAGAAGAGGCGATGACCGTCGCCAGCCGGGTGGCTGTCATGGATGAAGGGCGGATCATGCAGGTCGCGACGCCTGCAAACATATATGAGTACCCCAATTCCGTTTACGTCGCGGATTTCATTGGCGATGTGAATATTGTCGAGGGGAAAGCCAGCCCGGCGGGCAAAGACACCTTTGCGCTGCATTGGATCGAAGGCCAGCCGCCGATTACGGTTACATCGCAAAAGACGTTCAGTGAGGGGCAGGCGGCGCATTTGGCGATCCGACCCGAGAAGATCCGCATCTCGACCGACAAACCCGAGGGCGACGCGGTGGACAATGCGCTGCAGGGCAAGGTGCTCGACATTGCGTATCTGGGTAACCTGAGCACCTATCACGTGGAATTGCCAACCGGTCAGGTGATCAAGGCGCAAACGGCCAATACCCGACGCATCGCGCGGCGAGATATAACCTGGGAAGACCCTGTGTGGATCTCATGGAGCGCCACCGCAGGCGTGATGCTGGAGCACTGATGATGCGCCGCGCCGCCCTCATCGCTGTCCCGTACCTATGGTTGCTGGTGCTGTTTCTGGCACCTTTTCTGATCGTTCTGAAGATTTCGCTGTCTGACGCTGCACTGGCGATCCCGCCCTATACGCCGACAATGCGGGATGGCATCGCGGCATTGATCGCGGAGCTCGACTTTGAAAACTTCGTCTTTCTGACCGAAGATGATCTCTACTGGAAAGCCTACCTCAGTTCCTTGCGCATCGCGCTCCTGTCGACCGCGCTCACGCTCTTGGTTGGCTATCCTATCGCCTATGGGATGGCCAAAGCCCCGGAGGAATGGCGACCCACATTGATGATGTTGGTGATCCTGCCGTTCTGGACGTCTTTTCTGATCCGCGTCTATTCCTGGATGGGCATCCTGAGCAACGAAGGTCTGCTGAACCAACTGCTGATCTGGATTGGGCTGATCAATGAGCCGTTGACCATCCTGAACACGAACCTCGCCGTCTACATCGGCATCGTTTACACCTATCTGCCCTTCATGATCCTGCCGATCTATGCGGCGCTTGACCGGCTGGACGCATCGCTGAACGAGGCGGCGGAAGATTTGGGCTGTTCCAAGATACAGGCCTTTTGGCTGGTCACCATTCCGTTGTCGAAAAACGGCATTATCGCGGGGTCCTTTCTGGTCTTCATCCCGGCGCTGGGAGAATTTGTTATCCCCTCGCTGCTGGGGGGGTCCGGCACGCTGATGATTGGCAAGGTGCTGTGGGAGGAATTCTTTAACAACCGCGACTGGCCCGTCGCCTCTGCCGTGGCGGTGATCCTGCTGCTGATCCTGGTGATCCCGATTGTGCTGTTCCAGCGCAACCAGCAGAAACAGCAGGAGGCCGAGGAATGAGGCGCCTGAGCTGGTTCAATGTCACCTCGCTGACGCTGGGGTTTGCGTTTCTGTACCTGCCGATGATCGTGCTGATCATCTACAGCTTCAACGCGTCCAAGCTTGTCACCGTTTGGGCTGGTTTCTCGACCCGCTGGTATGGTGAGTTGTTCCGCAACGAAGCGTTTCTGGATGCGGCCTGGGTCACGCTAAAGGTGGCAGTGATCTCCTCCAGTATCGCAACAATCCTTGGGACCATGGCGGCCTATGTGCTGGTCCGGGGCGGCCGGTTTCTGGGTCGGACGCTGTTTTCCGGGATGATTTATGCGCCACTGGTGATGCCCGAAGTGATCACGGGATTGTCGCTGCTGTTGTTATTCATCGGGATCGGGCTGGACCGGGGGGTGCTGACCATCGTGCTGGCGCATACGACGTTTTCCATGTGCTACGTTTCGGTTGTGGTGTCATCGCGGTTGGTGTCTTTTGACCGTTCTTTGGAAGAGGCGGCCCTTGATCTGGGGGCCTCCCCTTGGGAATCGTTCCGGCTGGTGACATTGCCGATCATTGCGCCAGCGGTGATCTCCGGGTGGTTGCTGGCCTTTACGCTCAGCCTTGATGATCTGGTCATTGCATCCTTCACGGCTGGTCCTTCTGCCACGACCCTGCCAATCAAGATCTTCTCAGCTGTGCGGCTTGGCGTGTCGCCGGAGATCAACGCGCTGTCGACGATCATGATCATGATCGTGACTGTCGGGGTGATATCCGCATCGCTGATCAGCAAGCGCAACGCTGTTCGGGCGCAGAAAGATGCGCAGGCGGCCGAGCGGACAGCCTGATGCGCCGCATCTACGCAGACTATGCTTATTCGGACGCGCCAAGGGCGGGATGCTGGTGGGATCAAACCAATACCCTGCCAGAACGCGCACCGCTGGACGATGACCTGAGCTGTGACGTTGCGGTTATCGGGGGTGGCTTCACCGGTGTTTCAACAGCGCTGCATCTGGCGCAGGCGGGTGTTTCAGTTGCGGTGCTGGAAGGCCGATTTGTTGGTTGGGGTGCCTCGGGCCGCAATGGCGGGTTTTGCTGTCTTGGGGGCGGCATGCTGGACAATGCAGCCTTGGAAAAATCCTTTGGTCGCGAGGGGCGCGATCAATGGCGTCAAGCCGAGGTTGCCTCCATTCGATTGGTCGAAGGGCTGATCGAACGATACGGGATGGATGTGGACCGCCACTCGGATGGGGAAACCCAGCTTGCCCATCGTTCGAAGGACTTTGACGCCATGCGCGACGAGGTTGCCTATTACGCGGAGAGTTACGGTTTTGAGGCGCGCCTGACCGAAGCGGATCAGCTTGAGGCGGAAGGGATGAACGCCGGGTTTCATGGGGCGATCACAATACCGATCGGCTTTGGCCTGAACCCGCGAAAATACATCAATGCGCTTGCTGATGCGGCCGAAGAGGCTGGGGCGCAAATATTCCACGAAACACCGGTCACCGGGATCACCCGCAAGGCGGACGGTTTTCGGCTGCGCACCCCGCAGGGGACGGTTTCAGCACAGCGGGTTGTCGTCGGCACCAATGGGTATTCATCGGAAGATATGCCTGATTGGTTGGCAGGCCGCTACATGCCGACGCAGTCCAGCATCATCGTGACCCGACCCATGACGCAATCAGAGTTGGGTGCGCAGGGCTGGACCAGTGGACAGGCGTCCTACGACACAAGGCACTTGCTGCATTACTTCCGTTTGATGCCGGACAATCGCATGCTGTTTGGGGTGCGGGGCGGCCTGCTGGCTTCGCCGAATTCAGAGGCACGGGCGATCAAGCGGGCACGGGCGGATTTCGACCGGATGTTCCCAGCCTGGCAAGACGTTGAGACGCCGCATGCGTGGTCCGGTATGGTCTGCATCGCTCGGGATCGGATGCCCTACGTCGGACCGGTACCGGGAGAGCCGGGGCTGTTCACCAGCTTGTGCTACCATGGGAACGGGGTTGCCATGGCGAGCTATTGCGGGGCACTCATGGCTGATCTGGTTCAGGATCGCGCGCCGAAAGTGATCTATCCGACAGCGATACAACGTCCCCTGTCGAAGTTTGAGTTGGGGCGGTTGCGCAGGCTCGTGATGCCGGTCGCCTATGCCGGATTTGCGCTGCAAGATCGATAGGACGCTTACGGCGGTGCGCGCAGACCGGTCACTGCAGACGCGAGGATGGCTGAACCCCCTTCAAGGATCAGGATCGGCTCCCCATCTGACAACCGCGCTTCTGTGATGCGCCCATAGGTTTCTGCGGGCTCGACGCTTATCACCTCACCCTGTGCGCGGCTTTCGACGTCAAAGCTGTAGGTGCCAGTTGGGAAGGGGGTGCCATTACCGGCAACCCCGGCCCATTCGACCGGCGCGGCAGATAGTGGCAGTTGCATGCGCTGAACCTCGACCCCGGTATTGTCCCTTACGATCAGAAATACTTCGTCTGACGCCGCAGCCGGGTTTGGCGTGATCCGCACTGGCGTACCATCGAAGTTCGTGGGGGCGGTTGTCAGAGCGTCCATGCCGATCCAACCTGCGGTTTGAGCCATGTTCCCCGCGCCCATTTGAGAGGCCAACGAGGCGAGCAGATCGTTTGAGAGCACCTGCTGTTCCACCATAGAGAATTGCGCCAATTGCGCTGCGTATTCCGAGGAATCAATGGGTTCCAACGGGTCTTGGTATCGGGCTTGCGCGGTCAGCATTTTCAGAAAGGTTTCAAAGTCTGAGGACAGAACCGCATTTGATTGCGAGGCCGTCGCAGCAAGCTGTGATGGTGGTGTGAGGGTTGGTGACGTGATGTCCATGTCGAGATGTCCTCAAAGCCGGATGTCGATACCGTTCGTGCTCGGCGCGAGTACGATATGTGTGGATGGGGTGTTTTCGGAGGCATCCGCCTCTTGCACATCGGAGAAAGGGCCGGGGACTTTTTCATTTTCGGAGCGATCCGCCTGATTGCCGATATCGGAAAAGGAAAAGGCGATGTCTTCGTAGCCAAGGTCCTGAAAGGCGCTTTCGAGGTCCGCGATGTTGCGCCGCAGCAGGTCCATGGTTTCCGGACGTTCAGCAAGTACATTTACGGTGATTCCGGCCTCAGAAGAGGACACTGCTAACCTGACACGGCCAAGCTCCTCAGGGCTAAGCCTGATTTCCACAGGCCTTCCGGGCATGTTCTGAAGTGCATCAGCGATTTGTCTTGAAACGCTTATCGGCATATCCATACGCATAGGTATGGAAGACGTTGATCCCGTCGAAGTGCTGCCGCTTAACTCTGATCGTGAAAGTCCCAAGGTTTCCATTTCGAGGCCAGACGACGTGGGCAACACTCTGTCATGTTTTGTGTCGGCCACGAGGCCGCTGGTTCCCCTTGCGTGACCCGGTGGGGCTACCTGAACACCGGTTTGCCATGAAACGGCGTACAGGTGCGGTTGAGCTACAGAAGGAGCTGGAGCTTTCACTTCGCCAGCTCGCCGCGCGGCTTCTGGCTCTCGACTGGCCCGAGTAAGGGGAGCACCAGTCGACGCGGGGATGAGTTTACTGATTGCGAGCTTGGCGTTGTGGGCCGAGGCTTGACCGATCTGTTTGCTTGGCGGGAATGGCTCAGGGGCCGCGGCATTTGGCGCCGGCCGATCTTGGCCTTCGTAGGATTTGGGCAGAAGCGCTCTGCCTGACGATTGGGGGATGGCAGGCTGACCCAAAACGAAAGTGGTTTCGTTTGACTTCGGTAGGGCCGAACTTGCCACGAAATACTGCGGCTTGGACTTCAGAACCACCGCGGCAGGGAAAACCGTCTTTTCAAGGGGCTGATTGGCTGGGGTCAGCCGAGGCTCAGTTGGGCTGGCGGAAGTTTCACGCGTAGACGCCGGTAGTCTGTCGGCTGGTATCGAAGGCCCGTCACCTGTGCTGTCCACCGTCGGCTTTCCCGTGCCAAGGCTTCCATCAGTTTCGGACCGCACAGGCGGTGATACCTCGCTGTCCAATTCAGCTGCGTCAGGCGTTTCTTTGTCGGCAGTTCCCGGCAGTTTGATTTGCTCAGAAGGCACGTCCGCTTGCTGCAGCGCTGGTGCTTCCCGGTCAGATACCTGAGCCACGAAAGCTGCGAACTCCGCCGTTTGAAGGCCCTCGCGAGCCGCTACTTCGCCCTTGCCGGTCGGAGTCGCATGGTCCGGCCGATGTGTGACCTTCGGTGCCGTTATCGCGCTGAGGATGGGGTGCAAAAGAACCTCCGGTAAGCTGTGCCCGTTGGCTTGGGTATGACTGCATATCCTTACCGGTTGTTTACCTGATGCAGCACATGATGCGGAAAATAGGCCGCAATTTAGGGAGTCTTGTTTTGGACATTACGCCTGCGTCACTTCCACCGAGGAACCTGCCACCCGGCGATCAGCCCCTGCGCGATGCTGCGCAAAGGCTGGAGGCAACCTTTCTTGCCGAAATGCTGAAAGCGGCAGGGTTGGGAGAGACAAGGGGCAGTTTTAGCGGCGGTGCCGGAGAAGACCAGTTCGCGTCGTTTTTGGTGCAGGAACACGCGATGGCTCTGGTCAAGGCCGGGGGTATTGGCCTGAGCGAATCCATCTACGAAGCACTTAAGGAGAGAAATGATGAGACCTGAACGCGCGGATGCTCCGTTGACTGAATTGGACAATCTGCTGAATGCGGAGCGTGAAGCCCTGCTGGCCGGCGATCTGGAGAAGCTTGGATCCCTCTTGGAGCCGAAGGAGACCTTAATTGAAAGGATGAACTCGCTCCGCCAGTTTGATCTGCCTGCAATAAAGGACCTGAGCCGAAAAGTCCGTCGTAACCAGCTGCTTCTGGATGGCGCGCTGGAAGGCATTCGCGCTGTATCATCGCGCCTGGCGAAGCTGCGCGATGTTAAGGGTGCGTTTGAAACATACGGCGCAGATGGCAAGAAACGCGACATCACGGCTGTCGCAGAGACCTCCGTGGAACGGCGGGCATGAGCTTTGTCTAAAATCGTTAAGAACTGGCGGACAACGATTTAGCTTTCGTTAACTTCCGCGCGGCATGACAGGCGTCGCATCCGAGGTCGGATGGCGCATCGTTGGGTTCATCAACGCGTGCACTGGTCAGAACGACATGTCGTCCAACCCTTGGGGGGTGGGACATAACGGACGCAAAGCGTCAATGACTAAAGGAACAGCTTCATAGCGACTTTCCAGGCACCACCATGGTGTCCGCCGCCCTGAATGATCTTCTTCCGTTTGATGATGACCGGTGCCGCATTCGCTTGCGCGCCCATGTCCACCACCTCAGTTCACCCCGGGCGGGTCCTAGCACCGGCGACCCTAACGCTGGCTTAACAGGTTCAATTGCACACATTCCGTTCCTGCACTTGCACATGCTCAGGCTTTGGCGCTTGATGCGCGGGAAAGGAGCCGCCCATTGACCGCGCTTCCAAACCCCGTCACCGAGACTGACAGCAGCTACTCCTGGTTTCGACTTGTCGTGACCATGCTGGTTGCGATCATTGCCAACGCTGGCATGTGGGCCATCGTTGTGATCCTGCCTGCCGTGCAGTCCGAGTTCGGGACAAGCCGTGCCGAGGCATCCTTGCCCTATACGCTCAACATGATCGGATTTGCGCTGGGCAACTTTGCCATCGGGCGCGCGCTGGACCGCTTCGGCGTGACGATCTCGCTGATCCTTGCGGTTCTGGGCATCGTCGCGGGCCTGATCCTTGCCATCGTTTCGCAGTCCATCGCGATGCTGTCCTTTGCGCAGTTGATCATCGGCTTTGCCTCAGCTGTGGGGTTCGGGCCGTTGATCGCCGATATATCCCACTGGTTTGTCCGCCGCCGCGGTATCGCCGTGGCCTTGGTGGCCAGCGGCAACTACCTGTCCGGCGCAATCTGGCCCATGGTGCTGGCGGGTGTGATGCAGGACAGCGGCTGGCGCGCGGTTTACACGGTGATGGCCGTTGTGACCTTTGTCGGTGTCATCCCTCTGGCCCTTCTCTTGCGGCGACAGGTCTCCTCCGAAACCCATGCCAGCGCGCATGCCACCTCGACGCTCAATGCACAATCTGCAGGTCTCAGCCCCCGGATGCTTGCCTATCTGCTTGGCTTTGCGGGCATCTGCTGTTGTGTGGCGATGTCGATGCCACAGGTGCATATCGTGGCGCTCTGCGTCGATCTGGGCTTTGGCCCTGCCGTAGGGGCCGAGATGCTCTCGCTGATGCTTCTGGGCGGTGTCGGGTCGCGAATTGTCTCGGGCCTGCTTGCCGACCGACTGGGCGGCGTCCGCACTCTCCTGATCGGCTCAACGCTGCAAACAATCGCGCTTTTCCTTTACCTGCCCGCAGGTGGCCTCGTTTCGCTCTACATCGTCAGTCTTGTCTTCGGTCTCAGCCAGGGGGGCATCGTGCCCAGCTACGCGCTGATCGTCCGCGAATATATGCCCGCCAAGGAAGCAGGTGCGCGTGTGGGTTTTGTCCTAATGGCCACGATCATGGGCATGGCCCTGGGCGGTTGGGTGTCAGGCCAGATATACGACTGGACCGGCAGCTACCAATGGGCCTTCATCAATGGCATCATCTGGAACGGCTTCAACATCGCGATCATGCTGTGGCTTCTGATGCGCAGCAAGCCGCGCAGGCCCGCTACACCTCGCCCCGCGCCTCAGCCAGCTTGATCTGCTTTTGCCGCTCGCGAAAGCGGTCCTTGTCCCACTCGGACGTCTTGTCAAAACACTGATGGCAACTCACCCCGTGCTCGTATTCCGGCCGCTTCATGTCTTCGGGCAGGATCGGCTGACGGCAGCCATGACACAGCAGATGCGGCCCTTCTTTCAACCCATGCCCCACGCTGACCCGCGCATCAAAGACAAAGCATTCGCCGTCCCAGGTGCTCTCTTCTTCCGGGACTTCTTCAAGATACTTAAGGATGCCGCCCTTGAGGTGATAGACATCCTCCACCCCCTGACCCAGCAGGTAATTGGTCGATTTCTCGCAGCGAATGCCGCCCGTGCAAAACATCGCAATCCGCTTGTTGTGAAAGCGATCCTTGTTCTGCTCCCACCATGCGGGGAACTCGCCAAAGCTCTTGGTCTGCGGATCAACGGCCCCTTCAAAGGTGCCAATCGCCACTTCGTAGTCGTTCCGCGTGTCAATCACCGCAACGTCCGGGCTTCGGATCAAATCGTTCCAATCGGCAGGATCGACATAGTTGCCCACCTTGCTGGCCGGGTCCACATCCGGCTGGCCCATTGTCACGATCTCGCGCTTGAGGCGCACTTTCATCCGCGGGAAGGGCGGTGTATCTGAGGTCGCTTCTTTCCACTCCAGCCCCTCACAGCCGGGCAGGGCGCGCAGATGCGTGATCACCGCATCAATTCCGGCACGCGGCCCCGCGATTGTCCCGTTCACCCCTTCCTGTGCCAAAAGCAGCGTGCCTTTGACGTTCTGCGCCAGGCACAATT
>CAYUSM010000042.1:0-9982 GCA_964447345.1 uncultured Sulfitobacter sp.
GGTGCGCAGTAAATGCGCACCCTACCTCAGGTCTTTCTCGAACCGCCAGATCGTGACGCTCTGCGGGCCGCCTGAGGTTTCAACCGGGTAGATCTCTTCGCCAATATTTTGCCAGCCCGCCTTGGTATAGAATGCCGCCGCGCGGTTGTTGCCGACGCTGCAGGCAAGCCAGGCCACGCGGTTGGCCAAAGCGGCCTCGACCGCCGCCATCAGCGCCCCGGCCACCCCCTGCCCCTGAAACGCGGCATCGACATAGAACTGGTAAAGTTCATCACCTTCCAGAATGTAGAACCCGGCAAAGGCGCCGTCCTTGCGCGCGACAACGGTCTGCGGCAAATGCCGAATTGTCCGCTCGGTGAACTCTGCCAGCACCCGCGACCGGACCAGAGCCTCGGGAACGATATCCCCGTGGCCCTGATGCCATCCCTTGTGCCAACAGGCGGCGATCTCGGGCACATCTACCTCCAGTGCCGCCAAGATTTTCAACCCGTCCATTCTGTGCCTTTCGATTGCTCCGTGGGCGCTGCCTGCGTAAACTACGCATAAAACGAGAGGCAGGCACACCCCGCAATGACGGCGCTGAAGAAATACGCCCGGCTTGAGGCAACAGGCCTGTGGCGCGCCACCCCGGAAGAGCAACGGCGCGAGGTCATTGTCTCCATCGGGGACGCAACGCTGATCATCACCGACATGAAGGATCAGGCCCTCACACATTGGTCGCTGGCCGCCGTTGAGCGGGCAAACCCCGGCAAACGCCCCGCCATCTTTCATCCTGACGGCGATCCCGGTGAAACTGTGGAGCTGCCCGACGCGGAAACCGAGATGGTTGAGGCCATCGAAACCCTGCGCCGCGCCATTGAAAAGAGCCGGCCAAAACCGGGGCGTCTGCGCTGGATGGGCATGGTGCTGTCGATCCTTCTGGTCGGCTGGCTGGCCGTCTTCTGGCTTCCCGGGGCGCTGCAGGACCACACGCTCACCGTCGTACCCAAGGTGAAACGGGACGAGATTGGCAAGGCGCTCCTTGGCCGGATCGAGCGGGTATCAGGCGCGGTCTGCGCCGATACCGGCGGGCTGGCCGCACTTGCGATCCTTTCCTCGCGCTTGCAGGCGGGCCCCATCGCGGTCTTGCCCGACATGACACAGGACAGCCTGCATTTGCCCGGTGACCTGATCCTTCTAAATCGCAGCGTGGTAGAGGATTTCGAGGAACCGGATGTGGCGGCAGGATATATCGTGACCGAACTCACACTGCGCGACGCAAGCGATCCCCTGCGCGACCTGCTTGAAGTTGTGGGCCTGCGCGAGAACTTCCGCCTGCTGACCACCGGTGAGATATCGCCCAAAGCGCTCGATACCTACGCCGAACACCTGATGACCCAACCCGCGCCCGCCCCCGATCTGGCCGCACAGCTTGCGCGCTTTGAATACGCCGCCCTGCGCAGCACGCCCTACGCCTATGCCCGCGACATTACCGGAGAAACGACACTGGCGATGATTGAGGGCGACCCGATGCACGGCAAGCTGACCGAGCCCTTGATCTCGGACGCAAACTGGCTGCGCCTTCAGGCAATCTGCGGCAGCTGAACGATGCTCGACACTGCCGCCCGGCTCACCCTGTCCCCCCTGCTGATTGCGCAGGCGCTGCGTGTGCGCCGCATCGCGCAAAGCCTGCCGGAACCCCCCGGCCCCCGGGAAGGGTGTACCGGCAGCGGACCACTTTTGCGTCTTGGGATTGTGGGCGACAGCTCTGCTGCAGGTGTTGGTGCCTCCCATCAGTCAGAGGCGCTGTCCGGTCAGCTTGTTGCCGCTCTGGCCGCGCATTTCACCGTCGACTGGCACCTTGATGCGCTCACCGGGGCCACCACCCGCAGCACGCTTGCGCGTCTCAGTGATGCCACGCCCATACGCCGGGATGTGATAGTGGTGGCTTTGGGCATTAATGACGTCACCCGTCTGGTCCCCGCACGTCAATGGGTCGCACAACAACAGGCGCTGCTCGGCCGCCTCAGCGCACTCCATAGCCCCAACCGCTTCTACCTTTCCGGCATGCCACCCATCGCGCTTTTCCCGCTGTTGCCCGAGCCGCTGCGCTGGACGCTTGGGCGGCATGCGGACAAGCTGGAAGCCCGCCGCATGGACTGGCTCAAGACCCGCAGCGACTGCATCCATGCGCCATTCGATCTGCCGCTGGATTTTGAGTTGATGGCCAGTGACGGCTTTCATCCCTCGCCCAAGCTCTACACGATCTGGGGAAAAGAAATGGCCAGCCGGATCATCTCCGACTGGCCAGCGATGTCAGAAAACGCAAAGGTTTAGCGCGCGAAAGCATCCGCGTAGCCCGCGCCGCGCAGGCGCTGAAGGGCTGTGGCCAAAGCCTGCTGTCCCGCAAATGGACCGGCCTGCACGGTCATGGTGCTGCCGCGCTTGCCAATGCGCGCACGCATCCCCATGCGGGCGATGGTCTGGGCCGCCCGTTGCGCATTGGCCGGATTGCGATAGGTCCCGACCTGCACAAACCGTGCCCCTGCATAGGCCTTCGTTGGCGCGGCAGCCTTCGGGGCCACCTGAGTCTTGGGGGCAGAACGTGTGGAATAGACCGGCTGTCGTGCAATCGGCTTGGCCCCTGCGTGGCGGATCACGCGTTTGACGGTCTGACCGTTGCGCTGAACAATCGTCACCTCACCCAACTCGCGTTGTTGCTGTGCGACGCTGGTATAGGGGTAGATCAGCGGCACGCTGGCGGTCACATCCCGGCCCGTGCGCTGGTCAATCAACCGGCGCGGCACGGTCTGCGTCCAGATCAGCAGCATCTGGGAACGTCCCGCAAGGTTCTGCTCAGCCCGGTAGGGGTTCAAACGGTCATCGTCCCAAACCTCCCGGTAGCCATGCGGCACCGTGACGTTGCGCGTGTTCACCCGGTTCTCGGCCACATGCTTGGGCACGATACGCGTCGTCGAGGTCACAGGAACCGCAGAGGCGGTCCCGAAATGGGTCTGGATGCCCGCCTGGCGCACCGGTGCTGCAGACTGTGGCACCACGACGCGCGGCGCGGCTGTCGTGACGCGCGCGCCAACAATTGGCTCAGACTGAGGACCGCAGCGCACCCCTGACCCACGCAGATATTGCTGTGAGATAGGCGAGGCACCGGGACAGGCGCTTGCCCCACGCTGTGCTGTGGCAGGCACGGTGCGGCGCACCTGCGGCGCAGGGGTGATGATTTGCGGTGCCGGAGCGGCAGCAACAACGCGCGGTTGGGGTGCCGGGCGCGGGGCCGTCTGGCGCACCACGACGGGTGCGGTTCGGCGTGGCTTGGGTGCCGGGGCCTGCACCGTGCGACGGGGCGCAGGGGCTGCCTGGGGTTGCGGCGCAGGCGCTGGCGCGGTTGCCGTTGCGGCGGGTGCCGCATCAAGCGTGATCTGAACCGGAGGCTCAGCCGCAGGCGCCGGAGCAGGCGCAGCCGTTGCAACCTGACCTGACAGCGACGGACGGAACCCGCAGATGGTCTTGCGGTCGCGCGACACGCGCGGCACCCAGGACACATTGCCATCGATCCCGGCGCGGATGAACACGCAGCCCTTGCTGTCCACGTATTGCTTGCCCTTGTAGGAGGCAGGCGGGAATTCCGCCGGTTGCTGCTCGCGAATCTGCGCCTGGGTGTCGCCAGACCCGATGGCCAGTCCAAAACTGCCCGCCATGGCCACAATCGCTAGTATTCTTGTCAGTCTCATACCATGCCCCCACACAACATGTAGTCGAAGATGCCTCAGCCCGCGCAATGAGTCTAGCACTCAGAGCGTCGCAGACACGCTTTTTTGCGCCGTTACTTCGTCCCGAACATCCGGTCGCCCGCATCGCCCAGGCCCGGCACGATATATCCGATGTCATTGAGCCGTTCGTCCACTGCCGCCGTGACGATGGGCACATCCGGATGCGCCTCTTTCATCCGGGCAACACCCTCTGGTGCGGCAAGCAGGCAAAGAAAGCGAATGTTGGTGGCCCCGGCCTCTTTCAGCAGATCAATTGCTGCGACCGACGAGTTGCCGGTGGCCAGCATCGGGTCCACGGCGATGACCAGCCGGTCGTCCAAACCCTCGGGCACCTTGAAGTAGTACTGCACCGGCTGCAGCGTCTCTTCATCCCGGTAAAGGCCCACAAAACCGACCCGCGCCGAGGGGATCAGCTCCAGCACCCCGTCGAGCAGGCCATTGCCCGCGCGCAGGATCGAAATCAGCGCCAGCTTCTTGCCCGCCAGCGTCGGCGCATCCATCGCCTCCATTGGTGTATCAATCCGCTTGGTGGTCATCGGCAGATGGCGTGTCACCTCATAGGCCAGAAACTGCGAGATTTCCCGCAGTACCTGCCGGAACACGGCTGTGGGCGTCTCCTTGTCGCGCATGATGGTCAGCTTGTGCTGCACAAGGGGATGATCGACAATTGTCAGGTGATCTTCGGCGGTGGACATGGCAGCGGCTCCTTGTTTTCTTGCGCCCTTGTCGCGCGAAACCGGCCCCCGCGCAAGCGTCCGCCCTGTCCTCTTTTTGGCCCTATCAATTCCCGGGGAGTCGCGCCCTGCGCGACGGGGCAGCGCCCCTGCTCTGCTTCAGGACAGCGCAACGCCCAGATGTCGCGCCACAATCCCCGCCACATCGTCAAACCCGATCAGCCCCAAAGGCCCGGTCCCGCCACCCGACACCAGCACCGGCACCCTCTCGCGGGTATGGTCGGTCCCGACCCACGTGGGATCGTTGCCATGATCAGCCGTCAGCACCAGCATGTCGCCGCCACGCAAGGCGGCGATGATCTTGCCGATCTCCGCGTCAAACCACTCCAGATGCCGCGCATAGCCCGACACATCCCGGCGGTGGCCATAGAGACTGTCGAATTCCACGAAATTGGCGAATGTCAGGGAGCCGTCCTCGGCCTCCTGCACCAGATCGGAAAGATGCCCCATCAGGGCGGCATCTTCCCCTTTCCGGACCTCATCAATGCCGGTCATCGAGAAGATATCGCCAATCTTTCCAACCGCATAGACGCGGCGACCCGCGTCCTGCACATGGTTCATAAGTACTGGGCCCGGCGGCGTGATGGCATAGTCACGGCGGTTTGCAGTGCGGGTATAGCCACTGGTCGCATCCCCAATGAAAGGCCGCGCAATGACGCGACCTACTTTCATCTCATGCAGACGTGGCGCCACCGCTTCACAAAGCGTCAGCAGCCGATCAAGGCCAAAGCTTTCCTCATGGGCCGCGATCTGAAAGACGCTGTCCGCAGAGGTGTAGCAGATCGGCCAGCCCGTGCGCTGATGTTCCGCACCAAGTTCCGAGACGATTGTCGTGCCGGAGGCATGGCAATCACCGAGGATGCCATCGGTGCCCGCCATCCCAGCCACATAAGCGCTCAGATCAGACGGAAAGGCCGGGACCTCATCCGGGAAATAATGCCAGTCCCAGGGCACCGGCAGCCCTGCCAGTTCCCAATGGCCCGAAGGCGTGTCCTTGCCGCGCGACACCTCCGTCGCCGCCCCAAAGCTCTTCCCTTGCGTGGGGTCGAGACCGGATACCTCCATACCGCTTGCCAGTTTCAGCGCCGCACCCAGCCCCAGCGCTTCCATATGAGGAACCCGAAGCGGGCCGGAACGCCCTTCCTCGGCCAGACCGGCCGCACAAGCTGCAGCGATATGACCAAATGTATTGGCACCCCTGTCAGGCACATCACCGTTGAAGAACTGATCCGCATCCGGCGCCCCGCCAATACCGACAGAGTCCATGACCACCAGAAACGCGCGGGCCATCAGCCCACCCTTTCGATGATCAGCTCCGGCACTTTCGGGCGTGAACCGCTCAGCTTGATGGCCTCCAGCACCGTCCGGGCCGCCGCATCCGCCTGATCGGAACGCACCGCATGCACCACCGCCAACGTCTGTCCGCGCCGCACCTGCGTGCCAAGACGCACCACGTCTGACAGCCCCACCGCCGGGTTGACCTGATCGCTTTCCACCACGCGCCCACCGCCCAGGCTGACAACCGCCATCCCCAAAGCCTCACCGTCGATCTTGGCGACGTATCCGTCATGGGGGGCGGCAACTTCCCGGATAACCGTCGCCTCAGGCAGAAAACGCTGCCAGTTCTCCACAAATCCGACGGGGCCACCAACCGCAGCCAGCATTCTGCCAAAGCGCTCTGCGGCGTACCCTTTGCGGATCGCATGCACGATCGCATCCGCGCCTTCCTGCACATCCTGCGCCAATCCGCCGTTGGCCAGCAGCACACCGCCCAAAGCGGCAGAGACATCCACAATCGGGCCGCGCCCCTGCCCCGTCAGCACCCGCATGACCTCAGCCACCTCCAGCGCATTGCCAAGGCTGGGGACCAAAGGCTGGCTCATGTCGCTGATCACCGCCGTGGTTCGGCATTTCGCCGCATTGGCGGTCTTGGTCAGCGCCTCGGCCAACGCCTGCGCTTCCTTGAGGGTCTTCATGAAGGCCCCGCTGCCCACTTTGACGTCCAGCACCAGACCGTTGAGCCCGGCGGCCAGTTTCTTGGACAGGATCGAGGCGGTGATCAGATCAAGCGAGTCGACAGTCGAAGACACATCCCGCACGGCATAGAGCCTGCGGTCCGCTGGCGCGATGTCAGCCGTGGCCCCGACGATGGCACAGCCAACAGAGCCCACCACCTGACGTAGTTGATCTTCGCTGAGCTGCGTGGTCACACCCGGAATGCTCTCCAATTTGTCGAGCGTGCCACCAGTGTGGCCAAGACCACGGCCCGAGATCATCGGAACATAAGCCCCACACGCCGCCAAAGCCGGGGCAAGCACAAGGCTCACGCAATCCCCCACACCTCCGGTAGAGTGTTTGTCGAGCACAGGACCGTTGAGGTCCCAGTTCAGCACCCGGCCTGAATCCCGCATGGCCAGTGTCAATGCAACGCGGCCCACATCGGACAGGCCATTGAGGCAGACACCCATGGCAAAGGCCCCGGCCTGCGCATCGCTGACATCGCCGTCAGCCAGCGCATGCGCCATCCACGTCAGCTCTTCACGTGTGGGGGTCTGCCGATGCCGCAGCTTGGCAAGGATCGTCCGGGCATTCATGGCTCAGCTTTCGTCCAGAAAGGCGGCACCGAACGCACCGGGCAGCATGTCAGCAATGGTCATCTGCTCTTCAGCGCCTTCAACAGTGGCCAGCGTCACAACCACATCACCCTTGCCAAATTCACTCAGCTTCTGGCGGCAGCCACCACAGGGCGGCACGGGTGCCTCGCCGCTGGCGACAACATAGGCTTCGGTGAGCCGGGTTTCTCCCGCTGCGACCATGGCGGCAATGGCCCCGGCTTCGGCACAGGTCCCTTCGGGGTAAGCTGCGTTTTCCACGTTGCAGCCCACGTAGACGGCACCGGAGGCGCCGCGCAGGGCGGCCCCGACCTTGAAGCGGGAATAGGGCGCATAAGCGCGTTCGCGCACTGCCAATGCCTTGTCTTTCAAATCGCTGCTCATGGAACCCCCTGATCGCGAAACTATAGAAAAGGAAAAACAAAGTTTCGAGGGGCAAAAGAACCGGCAACTTCCCCTGCGGGACATTTCCCCATACGCTGGCCGAACAACGCCCCGGCACCTCGGCCCGTCTAGAAGCCAATTGAAACGGTGCTTGGCGCAATACAGAAAGTAGTTTAACGCTAAACTACTATTTGCTGGGAGGCCCAAACCATGTCTGACACGCCCAATTTGCGGCAGGCCGCGCTGGATTATCACGCGCATCCAAAACCCGGAAAGCTTGAGATACGCGCAACCAAGCCACTGGCCAACGGCCGTGATCTGGCCCGTGCCTATTCGCCCGGCGTGGCCGAGGCCTGCCTTGAAATCAAGGCCGATCCGGGCACAGCGGCGACCTATACCGCGCGGGGCAATCTGGTCGCGGTGGTCACCAACGGCACGGCGGTGCTGGGACTGGGCAACATCGGTGCGCTGGCCTCAAAGCCAGTGATGGAAGGCAAGGCGGTGCTGTTCAAGAAGTTCGCCAACATCGATTGTTTTGACATCGAAGTGGATCAACCGGACCCGGAAAAACTGGCGGATATCGTCTGCGCGCTGGGACCAACCTTCGGCGCGATCAATCTCGAAGACATCAAGGCACCAGATTGTTTTACCGTTGAACGATTGTGCCGCGAGCGCATGAACATCCCTGTTTTCCACGATGACCAGCATGGCACGGCCATTGTGGTCGGGGCCGCGGTCAAGAATGCACTGCACGTTGCTGGCAAGAATTTCGAAGACATCAAGATCGTTTCCACCGGCGGGGGTGCTGCGGGCATTGCCTGCCTGAACATGCTGCTGAAGCTGGGTGTGAGGCGCGAGAACGTCTGGCTTTGCGACATCAACGGGTTGGTCTATGAGGGCCGTGAGGTTGATATGAACCCGATCAAATCGGAGTTTGCGCAGAAATCCGAACTGCGCACGCTGGACGACGTGATACCGCAGGCCGATCTCTTCCTTGGCCTCTCCGGGCCCGGTGTGCTGACGCCCGAAATGGTGCAGAAGATGGCCGACCGTCCGATCATCTTTGCGCTGGCCAATCCCACACCCGAAATCCTGCCTGATCTCGCCCGTGCCGTGGCCCCGGATGCGATCATTGCAACGGGGCGGTCTGATTTTCCCAATCAGGTCAATAACGTACTCTGCTTTCCCTTCATCTTCCGCGGCGCCTTGGATGTGGGGGCCACAACCATCAATGACGAGATGCAACTGGCCTGCATCGACGGGATTGCAGCCCTTGCACGCGCAACAACCAGTGCAGAGGCAGCAGCGGCCTATCAGGGCGAAGAACTGACCTTTGGCCCCGACTACCTGATCCCCAAACCTTTTGATCCGCGGTTGATCGGTGTTGTGTCCTCGGCCGTGGCCAAGGCGGCGATGGAAACCGGCGTGGCGGAACGTCCCCTGGATGATTTGACGGCGTACAAGCGCAGACTCGATGGCTCGGTTTTCAAATCCGCATTGCTCATGCGCCCGGTTTTCGAGGCCGCGCGCGTCTCCCCCCGGCGGCTGGTCTTTGCGGAAGGGGAAGACGAGCGCGTGCTGAGGGCCGCACAGGCGATCATTGAGGAGACGGTGGAAAGCCCGATCCTGATTGGCCGACCCGAAGTGATCCAACGGCGCATCGAACAGGCCGGGCTGAATCTGCGGCTGGGGGATAATGTCGATCTGGTAAACCCCGAAAACGACCCCCGCTACCGCGACTATTGGGAGACCTACCATCATCTGATGTGCCGACGGGGTGTCTCACCGGACATCGCCAAGGCCATCATGCGCACGAATACAACGGCCATTGGCGCGGTCATGGTGCATCGGGGCGAGGCAGACAGCATGATCTGCGGCACGTTTGGCGAGTACGGCTGGCATCTGAATTACGTCAATCAGGTTCTGGGCCGCGAGGGGATGCGTCCACATGGGGCCTTGTCCTTGATGATCCTGGAGGACGGGCCGCTCTTTATCGCCGACACGCAAGTCAACCTGCACCCGAACCCCGAACAGATTGCCGAGATCGCGCGCGGGGCGGCCCGCCATGTGCGGCGCTTCGGGATAGAACCCAAGATCGCCTTCTGCTCACAGTCCCAATTCGGCAATCAGGGCGATGGCACCGGCGGGCGGCTGCGCGCCGCCATTCAAATGCTCGACGCCGAGAAGGTCGATTTCTGCTACGAAGGTGAAATGAACATCGACACAGCGCTCGACCCCGAACTGCGCAGCCGCCTGCTGCCGGGCAACCGCATGCCGGGGGCGGCGAATGTGCTGATCTTCGCCCATGCTGATGCGGCCTCTGGGGTGCGCAATATCCTCAAGATGAAAGGGGGCGGCCTTGAAGTTGGCCCAATCCTGATGGGCATGGGCAACCGGGCGCATATCGTCTCGCCATCGATTACAGCGCGGGGATTGTTGAACGTGGGCGCAATCGCCGGAACACCTGTGGCGCACTACGGTTGAA
>CAYUSM010000042.1:10082-17168 GCA_964447345.1 uncultured Sulfitobacter sp.
GGGTGAGATCGTCAGAAGTTGAGCGTAAAGGCGCGGCTGAGACCAATCGAGATGCGCCATTGATCTTCGGAGCCCGCCTGGGTGATCGGGCTGTCGGCAGCGGCGTTCTGCAGCCGCTCGTAGCTCAGCGTGCTTTCGACCGCCCAGAGATCGTTCAGACGGTAAATGCCTTCCACCTCGAACCCGGCACCAAGCACCCCGCCGTCTGCCTCGTAAGCGCCAAAGCCTGATGCGGCCGCTTCAGCACTGCTGACACCGAAATAGGTCGAGGCGTATTCGGAATTGCCGAGGTTCAGACGCGGGCCTGCCGTGATGGTCCAGCGGTCGGAGGGGCGGAAAATGAGATCAGCGCCCAATGTCCCCGTGATCCCGTCATGGCCGCCAAATCCCTGACGCACTTCGCCAAAGGCCTGCCAATTGGGCTGGCGGTAGATCACGCCGACGCCAAGCTCAACCGCGATGTCGATGTCTTCCAGCCCGGCAAGCTCGGGATTGTCATCCGCGTCGCGCTCTCCAATCACCTTGAAGGCACCGCGAAAGGCCAGACCCGGCTCCGGGATGTTGCCGATGCCCGCACCAATGTTGTTGCCGCCCCACTTCAGCGCACCGAAGGTGAAGCCGATGTCAGGTGCAGCCTCATAATCATCAGCACCGGGATAGGACGGAATGGCCGCCACCCCGCCCCGCAGGGCGAAGTTGAACGAACGGTCCTGGGCAGCCGCAGGCAGTGCCCCGGCAAGGGCCGCAACAAAGGCAAGGGCTGTAACGCGCGTCTGACGCATATGCGTGCTCCGAAAAAACCGTTGTGGTTGAATTGCACATAGCACCTTTGCAGCGTTTGAACAGATGAGTCGACAAATCCGGTGTAAATATCTGCACGCTCTCACGCTGATTTGTGAAAAGTTTCTTTCAGCGCGCCGGTGCGCAAAGCCCAGCAGGCTTGCCCCCGCGGCACGCTCTGCCTAACAACGGGCAAGTGGAGGAGAAAGACATGGGTTATCGCGAGACATATCAGGATTGGCAGAACGATCCCGAAGGCTTCTGGTTGAAACAGGCAGAGGCCATCGATTGGGTCACAAAACCCACCCATGCGCTGACCGATCATGGCGACAACCTTTATGAGTGGTTCGAAGATGGGATGGTCAACACCTGCTACAACGCGGTGGACCGCCATGTGGAACGCGGGCGCGGCAATCAGGTTGCGGTGATCTATGACAGCCCGATCACCGGCAAGAAAGAAAAGATCACCTACGCACAACTGCAGGAGCGCGTTGCCAATTTGGCCGGTGCCCTGGCCACACGTGGCATCGACAAGGGCGACACGGTGATCATCTACATGCCGATGATCCCGCAGGCGATTGAGGCGATGCTGGCCTGCGCACGGCTTGGTGCGATCCACTCGGTTGTCTTTGGCGGGTTTGCGGCGCACGAACTTGCGGTCCGCATTGATGATTGCAAACCCAAGGCTGTCATTGCCGCCTCCTGCGGGTTGGAACCCGGCCGTGTGGTCGAGTACAAGCCCCTGCTGGACGGTGCCTTGGAGCAGGCCGCGCATATGCCGGACTTCTGCCTGATCTATCAGCGTCCCGAACATCCCTGCGATCTGATTGCGGGCCGTGATCTGGACTGGCACGCCGCACAGGAGGGCTGTCTGCCCGGCGCCTGCATCCCGGTAGAGGGGAACTTCCCGGCCTATATCCTCTACACCTCAGGCACCACCGGTGCACCCAAGGGTGTGGTGCGGCCCACCGGCGGCCATCTGGTGGCGCTGAACTGGACCATGAAGAACATCTACAACGTTGATCCGGGTGAAACCTTCTGGGCCGCCTCTGACGTGGGCTGGGTCGTGGGGCACTCCTACATCTGCTACGCGCCGCTGATCGCGGGCAACACCACCGTGGTCTTTGAAGGCAAGCCCATCGGCACGCCGGATGCCGGGACCTTCTGGCGGATCATCGAAGAGCATAACGTCAAAAGCTTCTTTACCGCGCCGACCGCGATCCGCGCGGTGAAACGCGAAGACCCCAAAGGCGAATTTATCAAGAAATACGACCTCTCGGGCCTGCGCGCGCTTTATCTGGCCGGCGAACGGGCGGATCCAGATACGATTGAGTGGGCACAGGACACGCTGGGCGTGCCCGTCTATGACCATTGGTGGCAGACCGAGACGGGCTGGACCATCGCGGGCAACCCGGCGGGGCTTGAAGCGCTGCCGGTCAAGATCGGCTCGCCCACGGTGCCGATGCCCGGCTATGACGTGCGCATTCTGGACGAGGCGGGACATCCGCAGGCACCCGGCGAACTGGGGGCGATTGCGGTCAAACTGCCCCTGCCCCCCGGCACGCTGCCCACCTTGTGGAATGCCACGGACCGGTTCGTGAAATCCTACCTGACGACCTTCCCGGGCTATTATGAGACCGGGGATGCGGGCATGATGGATGAGGATGGATACCTCTACATCATGGCGCGCACCGATGACGTCATCAACGTGGCAGGCCACCGCCTGTCGACCGGGGCGATGGAAGAGGTTCTGGCAGGCCATCCGGATGTCGCGGAATGCGCCGTGGTGGGGGTCAGCGACACGCTGAAGGGTCAGTCGCCCGTCGGTTTTGTCTGCCTTTCCAATGGTGTGGACCGCCCGCATGACGAAATCGCCAGGGAGTGCGTGCAGCGCATCCGCGATCAGATCGGGCCAGTGGCGGCTTTCAAACAGGCCGTTGTCGTGGACCGTTTGCCCAAGACGAGGTCAGGCAAGATCCTGCGGGCAACCATGGTCAAGATCGCGGACAATGAAACCTTCAAGATGCCCGCCACCATCGATGATCCGGCCATTCTGGATGAAATAAAGGAAGCGCTGCAGACAATCGGCTATGCTAAGGGGTAACGCCTGATCGATTCCATCTGACTGAGGTCCCCATGGCAGCACCGGTCCTTGAAAACTTCGAGATGACAGCGGCGCTGTCGGACCTCACCAATTGGCTGATCCAGCAGGGGCTTGAAAACACGCCGGTGGACGTCTGGCTAGAGCAGTTCTGCCAGGCCACAATCGCGGCGGGCATACCGCTGATGCGCGTCAATCTCAGTATGCGGGCCCATCACCCGGAGATTGGTGCTGTGGCCTTTCGCTGGCATCGGGATGCGGAGGCCGAACAGTTCTCCTATACCCGGCGGTCTAGCGAAGATCAGGACATGATCAGCGAATACCGACAGAGCCCTCTTTTCCACCTGATGGCCAATGACATGTCAGAGCTGCGGCAGCGTCTGGATGTGCCTGACCCCGAGTTGGATTTTCCAATGTTCAATGACCTGCGGGAACGCGGGGCCACGGATTACTACGCCACCAAGCGCTTCTTTTTGCGCAAGGATCAGGCAACAGGCACAGACCCGACGCGGTTGGAAGAAGGGATGACCATCTCTCTGGTCACGGATGCGCCGGGAGGTTTTACCAACGCGCAGTTGGACGGGTTACGCGCGATGATTGCCCCGATCTGCCTGACGCTAAAGTGCGGGGCGAACCGCATGATGGCCGAGGACATCACCGCCGCCTATCTGGGTCGCGACGCCAGCAAACGCGTGCTGTCCGGTGACATCATGCGCGGCTCATCCGAGATGCTTTCAGCCGTGATCTGGTACTTTGATCTGCGCGGGTTCACCAAAATGTCCGAGACCCTGCAGGGCGAGGCGATTATCGAGCTGTTGAACGACTACTTCTCCGAGGCGGTTGAGATCGTCGAAAAGCACGGCGGCAACGTTCTGAAGTTCATGGGCGACGGGATGCTGGCCATCTTTGACCTCAACGACATCCCCGAAGCGCGGCGCGTGGCAATTGAAGCGGCCGTTGAGTTGCGTGAACAGTTTGTTGAGATCAACGCGCGGCGCAGCGAAGAGGGCTTGCCCACCACCGGCTTCACACTCGGGTTGCACGCGGGTGATGTGCTTTACGGCAATATCGGCGGCAAGACGCGGCTGGATTTCACGGTCATCGGACCGGCCGTAAACACCACCGCACGCATTCTGGGGATGTGCGGGCCGGTTGATCAGACCATTGTCATCTCTTCTGCCGTAGCAGCGCCCATCAAAGAAGAGCGACCTGACCTTGTGTCATTGGGCCAATACCGCCTGCGCGGCGTGACCGAACGACAGGAACTCTTCACGCTCGACTAGGCACAGCACAGCAAAAAGGCGACCCCGAAGGATCGCCTGTCTGTGTCTGCGTGCCGCGCTTTAGTGCTTGGCAAGGAACTCATCGACCTGTTTCTCGGCCTCATCCTTGGCAATGCCATAGCGTTCCTGGATCTTGCCCACGAACTCTTCGCGATTGCCTTCGGCCTGCTGAACTTCGTCATCGGTCAGCTTGCCCCAGTGCTCTTTGATCTGACCGGTCATCTGCTTCCAATTGCCTTCGACTTGGTCCCAATTCATCTTGGTCTCTCCTTTCGTTTCTGCGTGATGAAACGGCAGCTCACCTGCCGTCGCTCTCTTCACCAGATCAACGCCGAAGGCCCCGCGAAGTTCCCGTTGACGCCGCTGCTGCGCGGCGAACCGCTTGCAAGAAATGTGATTTGCCAAAGGGGAATTTGACAACTTAGACTGACAGGATTGGTGCAAAAGGATATGGAAATGCGTAGTTTACTGGCCGGACTATTGGGGCTGCTCGCCGCCCCTGCTTTCGCCGCTGACGGAGAACGGATCACCGTCACCGGAGAGATCATCGACACATGGTGCTACTTCTCGGGCGTGATGGGCGGCCCGGACGCGGTTGTGGGCTCTGCCCATCACACCTGCGCGCTGTGGTGTTCGGCAGGGGGCATTCCCATTGGCCTGCTGACCGAGGACGGCACGGTCTACAACATTCTGAAACTGGGGCCGCAGGACAATGCAACGGGCGGCGACACCGCGCTCACTCTCGCGTCCCATACCGTCACGGCGGATGGAACCTTTTATGAACGCGACGGGCTCAACTACATCATCGTTGAAGAGATCGTTGAGGACATGGGCATCGTGAACCTCACGCATGAGGACTACGACGTCGTCCCGCCCTTCGCCATCCCGGAGCCGAAAGAATGAAGCGTTTCCTTGCAACCGCCCTCACCCTGATCGCCGCGCCGCTAGCCGCACAGGATTTCTCCGAAGGGTCCGAAGCCCGCTCCTGGAACCTTTATGCCGAACAGCCTGCGCTTTTCGACGCCAAGGTGGTAGACGTCATGTGCGAGCTGACCGGCGACTGCCCTGCCAACTGCGGCGATGGTGAGCGGCAGTTGGGCCTTCTGCGGGCGGCAGATGGCGTGCTGACCATGGTGACCAAGAACAATCAGCCCGCCTTTACCGGCGGGGTGGTGGACCTGCTGCCCTATTGCGGTCAGGATGTGACCGTGGACGGCTTGATGATCAATGACGAGGATTTCCCGGTCAACAACATCTACCTTGTCCAGCGGATCAAGGCCGGGGACGCGGATTGGGCCAAAGCCAGCCAGTGGACCAAGGTCTGGGCAGCGGAAAACCCCGAAGCAAAAGGCAAAGGCCCCTGGTTCCGGCGTGACCCGCGAATTTTGGCAGAGATCGCCCGCGAGGGCTATCTGGGGCTCGGGCTTGAGACCGATGCCGAATTCATCGACTATCTCTTCGAATGAGGATTTGGACAGCTGTTCTTGCGCTGGTGCTTGCCGGGAGTGCGGCGGCGCAATCGCCCCTGCCCTTTGACGTTGGCGGTCCTTTTGCGCTGACCAATCAGGACGGCGAAACACGCACGCAGGCCGACCCTGACGGCCTGCCGCAACTGCTGTTCTTTGGCTACGCCAACTGCCCCGGCATCTGCACCGCCGCACTGCCCCTGATGGCGGATATGACCGACAACCTGGCCAAACGTGACATCGCCCTGCGCCCCGTGATGATCACCGTCGACCCCGCCCGCGACACGGTGGAGAACATCGGCCCCGCGCTCCGCGACCTGCATGACGATTTTGTCGGGTTGACCGGAGACACCGACGCCTTGGAAGCAGCCTATGCCGCCTTTTCAGTCGATCACGCGCTCGCCTATGAAGACCCGGACTATGGCCCTGTCTACAGCCATGGATCGTTCATCTATCTGCTGGACGGGGCTGGAGAGGTGCTGACCCTCTTCCCCCCGATCATGGATGCGGACGCGGCAACCCAGACAGCATTGAAATACCTCGCGCCGAAAAGCTAGTGGCGGGACGCGCGGACGCATTTTCCGAAAGGTTCGTTCTGGTGACCGGCTGTTCAGGGGGCGGCAAGTCCACCCTGATTGACGCCTTGGCGGCCCGCGGATTTGGCACCGTCCCCGAACCCGGACGACGCATCGTTGCCGAGGAGCTGAAGACAGAGGGCCGCGCGCTGCCCTGGGTCGATATGCAAGCCTTCGCACAACGGGCGGTAGACGTGGCGCGCGATGATCTGCGTGCCGCGCAAAGCACGCAAGGTCCGGTGTTCTTCGACCGGGGGCTCATTGACGCGGCTGTCGCCCTGCAGTTTTCGGGCGGGCCATCCGTCAAGGAGGTGCTGGGCGAGATGCGTCCCTACGCACAGCGCGTCTTCGTGACCCCGCCCTGGCCCGAGATTTACAAGTCGGACGACGAACGGCGCCACACATTCGAGGCGGCAGAAGAGGAATACCAGCGCATTGCGAAAATCCTGCCGATGCTCGGATACGAGATATTCACCCTACCAAAGATATCCGTACCCGACCGCGCCGAAATGGTGATCACAAACCTCACCACCCCGTAGGGTGCGCATTCACTGCGCACCATCCAACACATGTCCCATGCACAACGGTGCGCAGTAAATGCCCGCCCTACGTAAACTGCTCGGAGATCAGCCGTTCTTCCAACCCGTGCCCCGGGTCAAACAGGATCGCGTGAGACACCGACGGCTCCGAGAGTATCTCGACGGTGACCACATCCCGGTGTGATTTGCCATCCGCATCGGCCATCACCGGGCGCTTTTCGGGCTCCAGCACATCCAATTGCACATGCGCCGTCTTGGGCAGGAGCGCGCCGCGCCAGCGGCGAGGGCGGAAGGCGGACATGGCGGTCAGGGCCAGCACGTCCGACCCGATGGGCAGGATCG
>CAYUSM010000043.1:0-16969 GCA_964447345.1 uncultured Sulfitobacter sp.
CGATGAACCCCGCAGCCAGTTCGCGCGTGTTGTGCCGCAACTCTGCCGGGTCCAGTAGTTTGGCTGTGATCGCATGGAGGTCCACCATGCAATAAACCGTCTCAAAATCCTCGTCCTGCATCTGCACGAAGCGCTTGATCGCGCCAAGGTAGTTGCCCAGCGTCAAACCGCCCGAAGGCTGAATGCCGGAAAAGACGCGCGGCGTGAATTTTTGATCGGACATGGCAAACCTCGGAAGGGCTGGAATTCAGATTGTCAGGGGCGTAACTCTAGGGCTTGTCGCCGTCAAGGAGCGCCCATGCAAGACCCTGATTTCCAGCCTCCGGTCAACCCGTTGCCGCCGATTGTGACCCTGACCTTTCTGGCGATTGCTGGGGTTGAGGCAGGTCTGTCCCTGGGGGAGGCCGGTCTCATCGGTGGCCCCGGTGCGGTGGGCTGGCGGCTGGGCCTGATCCGCGACTACGGGTTTTCGGGTCAGATCTTTGACTGGATGGTGGCCAATGGCCGCTGGCCCTATTGGGAAGTCGCCAGGATGCTGACCTATCCTTTCATCCACCTCGGCTTCACCCATGCGCTGTTTGCCATGGTGTTGCTGCTGGCGCTGGGCAAGCTTGTGGCCGAATCCATGGGGCCTGTGACCTTTGCTGCCATCTTTGTTCTGTCCGGTGTCGGTGGCGCGGTGATCTATGGTCTGCTGCTGAATGATCCGACCTGGCTCGTCGGCGCCTATCCCAGCGTCTACGGGCTGATCGGTGGCTATTCTTTCGTCATGTGGCGGCAACTTGCGGGCACGGGGCCGCAGCAATATCGGGCCTTTACGCTCATCGCCTTGCTGATGGCGATCCAGCTCATATGGGGCGTATTCTTTGAGGTGGGCCTGCAGTGGATTGCCGAGCTTGCCGGGTTCTTTGTGGGTTTTGCCCTGTGCTTCCTGCTGGCACCGGGTGAGTGGGCGCGTATCCGAGACGGGCTGCGCCGCAGATAGAAACCTTACCGCGAGTAGGACGAGGCCACGAAGGTCGACCCGTTCACCACCATTGACCCTGATCCTGACGCCGCCAGTTTGACCGATCCATAGGTGCGGTTGCCTGTGCGGGACCGCGTGAAGGTGGACCGGTTGAGTGGCCTGCCAGCCTGCTGGCGCTCCAGAACGCGGTAGCGGATTTGCGAGGCGTTAAGCGACAGAACCTCGACACACCATATCGGCCGGTCGCTGAGGTTGCGGCCATTGAGTACAATCCCGTCACGCTTCCGGCAATAAGACCGCCCGACATAGCCCGCAAGATTGCCGGCGGAGGCTGCCGGTTTCGGGGCTGGTTTGGCCGCAGGTTTTGCGGCCTGCTGCGTCGTTGCCTTTGGTTTGGCCGTCTTTGTTGGCTCGGTTGGTTTAGGGGCAGGGGTCCGCTGTGCATCCCGATAGGCTGCAAGCCGCGCGGCAGGAACCTCGTCTGTGATCCGGTCAACAAGAGCTGAATCGATCCCGTCAACCGCAGCCATCCCGCGTGCAGACCGATATCCATTGGCCGCCTGCAAGGTACGCCGCCCGGCAATCCCGTCCTCACCCCCGGCGCGGAAGCCCAAGAGGTTCAACCGCGCCTGCAGATCACGGGTCTGGCTGCGTGACAGACTGATCAGATTGGGCGTCTCAACCGGTTTTGGCGCGGCCACGGCCTCTGGCTTTGGCTGCGGCGCTGGTGCGGAAACCGCGGGTGTGGTGTCCTCAACCGCCGAAGACCGCGCCTGGCCTTCCGGCGCTTTCAACGCAGCAAGGCGGCGCTGGGCGAGCGGGCGGAAAAGCCCGTCCGGGAAGCGGCTGAGATAGTCTTCAAAGTCTGACGTTTGCGTGCTGTCTTCAATGCTTTGCCAGAATGCCAGATCAATCGACAACAGGGTATCGGTAGAGGCCTCGGAACTTGGCCGCGCCGCCGGGACTGTGGGCGCAGGCGTCACGCTTGCGGTTGCCTGAGGGGGCTGGAAGAACACCGGCTGCGCGCTGAGGGAGCCGTAGAGGAAAGGTTCCTGCTGCCCGTTTGTCTGCTGAATGACCGAGTCGCGGACTTCGCGAAAGAACTGGCCGATCTCCAGCTGCGGCTGCTTGAGTGCCGACAGGAACGCCATGGCATAGGGGCTGTTTTGGCCAGTCCCGTCCAGTGCCACCGTCCCTTCACGTGCGGAGTAAGCAACAAGCGAATTTCCATCAGGCTCATAAAGCGCAAGGCCCCGCCCGATGTTGCGCGTCGAAAGGGTGCGGGTCATCTGCGACAGAAAAGGATTGTCACGGCAGGCATCCAGCACCACCAGCTGCAGGTTCCGCGCGCCGGAGGTCGCTGCAACCAACAACTCCATCGGCACGGCCTCGTATTCCACATCGATGTCGGCCTTCAGCACCGCATCCACTGGCACCACAAAGTTCTGGCGGTCAATCTCGATCCCGTGGCCCGCGTAGTAGATCACCGAATGATCGGCCCCAAGGCTACGCGCCCGAAACGTTCGAAGCGCATCCATCAATTCGCCCCGTGCCGCGTCTTCAACCAGTTGGGTTTCATATCCGAGGCTTGAAAACGCCCCGGCAATGTCGCGTGCATCGTTCGCCGGATTGGGCAGGGTGGAAGCATGGGCGTAGTCGCTGTTCCCAATGACCAGTGCAACACGCCGCGCATCCGCCGCTGTGGTCAGCCCAACCAGCAGCGCAAAGGAAAAGATCAGTGAAACGGCGCATTTGAACATGTCGGTGCCTCGCTGTGAACGCGGCCATCTTGAAGGGAGTCCGGCCTTTGGACAAGCCGCATCCTCTCTCCGCGACAAAGAGCGCTGTCGCCGACCTGTCGAAAGCCGCCTTTTCAGGTCCTGGCGCTGCCGCCTCCCCGGCGCAGCGCAGCGCGGAGTTCTGACAAGCGGAACGCGCCAAAGACATGTCCGCAGGAAAAGAAGCTGACAATCCCGAAGCCGATCAGCAACAGCAAACCAAAGCCGCGCCACCATGGCGTTCTCAACACAGGCTCCAGCATCGCTTCACCCATCACCAGCACGATGCCCATCACAACGGAGGCTGCAATGATCCGCCAAATGCGGCGGCGGAACCGCGTGTCAAAGCGTGCCGTGTCACCGTACTTGCGTGCGCCGATGGCCAGGCACAGCACCATCACCCAGCCCGCAAAGGTGGTCGCAATCGCAGGGGCGATCCAGCCGATATAGGGGGCCAGCCCCACGGCCAGACCCACATTGACCACCATGGCCACAACGGCAAAGTGAAAGGGGCGCCGGGTGTCCTCTCGCGCGAAATAGATGGGCTGCAGCACCTTCTGCAGCACAAACGACGGCAGCCCCAAGGCATAGACCGCGACTGCTGCCGCAATCGCAGCCGTGTCATCCACATCAGACGCGCCCCGCTCGAACAGAACGGACACCAGCGTCTGCGGCACAACCATCAGTGCCACGGCGGAGGGAATGGTCAGCGCCAGCGAAATCTCTCCGGCCCGGCTGAGCGCAAAGCGGGCCCCTTCGTCATCGCCAGCCTTCAGACGCCGCGACAAATCGGGCAGCAGGACAATGCCCACGGCAATCCCCACAACGCCCAATGGCAGCTGGTACAACCGGTCTGCCGCAAAGAGCCAGGACACCGCCTTGTCATATTGGCTGGCCACAAGCTGCCCCACGACAAGGTTGATCTGCATCACGCCAGAGGCAAGCGCCGCGGGAATCGCAATCACGATCAGGGCCTTCATATCGGGCGTCCAATGCGGCACGGTTGGTCTGAGTGTGAAGCCAGCCTCCGACGCCGCCCACCACGTCAACGCCAATTGTGCGACCCCCGCGATGGGAATGGACCAGATCAACCAGTTGATGACGGCACCGCCCAGAAATTCACCCGCCAGCATGGCAGCAATGACAAAGATGTTCAGCAAGACGGGTGCCGCAGCAGCCACCGCGAACCGGCCGGTGGCGTTCAAAATGCCGGAAAAAAGGGCCGCTAGCGACATACAAAGGATGTAGGGAAAGACGATCCGGCCATATCCCACGGTCATGTCGAACCGCTCGTCCCCGGCAAAACCTTCAGCAGTCAGCCAGACAAAACCGGGCATGAAAATCATGGCAAGGGCCACGAGGATAAGCACCACAAAACCAAGCCCGCTAAAGGCGTCCTGCGCAAACTTCTGCGCCCCTTCCGCCCCTTCGTACTTCTTTGAGAACATCGGCACAAAAGCCGCGTTGAATGCGCCTTCGGCGAAAAAACGGCGGAACATGTTGGGCAGGCGGAAGGCTGCGACAAACGCATCCATCACCGGGCCGGGACCGATGAGCGACAGCAACAGAACCTCTCGCAGAAACCCCAAAACGCGGCTCAGCAACGTCCAGACACCAACGGTGAAAAAGCCCGACATCAGGCGGATGGGTTTCATGGGTTGCTCGCGCTCTTGATTGCTTCAGCCTTAACGCGGCACCGCATCCCGTGCAATCTGCAACGCCGGATTCTGCGTGTTGCGCAGTGCCTACGAGTGCTCTTTGAACTGCCGTGCGGTCGTATAGGGCCCAAGGCGGGTCCGTGTGACTGTCGTGTCATTGGCTGTCGAAAGGATGCCTGCTACCCTGCTGCGAAGTCGCGACCGGAGAGTGAGGCGCTGTTGAAGAAGGTCATCGTCACCGGAGCAAACGGCGTCGGGAAAAGCCATTTTGCAAACAAACTGGCTATGGCGCGATCAGAAATTCCGCTGATTTCCTTTGACGCGATCAAACTCCAAACCGGTTGGCAGCAACGCCCGCGTTCTGAGATCGAAGCAGCTTTGATTGCTGAGCTTGAGAAGGACGCATGGATCCTGGAAGGCGGCCCAAGCCTTTTGGCTCTTGCCGTTGATAAGGCGGATGCGCTTGTCTGGCTGGACCCGCCTGAACTTCTTCGAGCATGGCAACTCGCAACGCGCCCGTGGAAAAACTTTGGAAAAACCAGACCGGAATTGCCATCTGGGAACGTGGACTGGCCGTGGCAGCAGTACAGGTTCGCCTTGCGCAGCCTGAAGAACAGATCGAAATTCCACAGGTACATCTCGGAGGTCTTTGACGGGGCCGAAGGGCTTCAGAAATGGCGATGCAGAAGCGCAAGCGATCGTGCCTCGGTGCTCAAGAAATGGGCTGACGCAGGGGTTTAGGACGAAGTCCCATGGCCCAAAGCTTAATCAATATACAAAACAGAACGATAAGTGAGAAAAGATATATTTTTCTTTTCCGTTGCCAGACCTCATATCCCCTCCAAACGCGGAACAAGGGGACGCACACATGGATATCCTGATGGAAATTGCCACCACCGTCGTGGCGCAGATGCAAAAACCAACGCTAGCCTTTCTGATTGGCGGCATGATGCTGGCGGCCCTCGGCAGCAAGCTGGAAGTGCCGGAACCGGTCTATAAGTTCGTCGTCATGCTGCTTTTGCTCAAAGTGGGCCTTGGGGCTGGCATCTCGGTGCGCGAGGCGGACCTGATCTCACTCGCCGTGCCCGCGGTTCTGGCTGCCGTCGTTGGTGTGCTCATCGTGGTACTGGGCGCAGGCACCTTGGCGCGCAAAAAGGGCGTGTCCTATATGGATGGCATGGCCACCGTTGGCCTCTTCGGTGCGGTATCGGCCTCCACACTCGCGGCAAGCATGGCGATGCTGGATGCCGAGAACATCGCCTACGAAGGCTTCATCGGTGCCCTCTATCCCTTCATGGACATCGCCGCGCTGGTCACGGCCATCGTGCTCGCCCGGATGTCTGCGGCGCGCAAGGCCGCCTCGGCCAACATCAGCGGTGGCACTGTCACCATGGGCGGCGGTGGCACGGGCGGCGGTCTCGGCTTTGACGGCAGCCTGATCAAAGGCATCCTCAAGGACACCTTTCAATCCGCTGCGATCTCAGCACTGGTGCTTGGCCTGATCCTCGGCATCTTTGCCCGGCCTGAAACTGTCTATGCGAGCTTCTATGAGCCGCTGTTCCGGGGGCTGCTGTCGATCCTGATGCTGATCATGGGCATGGAAGCCTGGTCGCGGCTGAGCGAACTCCGCAAGGTGGCGCATGCCTATGTACTCTACGGTCTGACCGCACCGCTGATCCACGGGCTGCTGGGGTTTGGTGCGGGGCTGATTGCTCACCACCTGACAGGGTTCTCCGCCGGCGGCGTGGTGTTGCTGTCGGTGATGGCGGCCTCCAGCTCTGACATCTCCGGCCCGCCCACGATGCGCGGGGCCTTGCCAGAGGCGAACCCGTCCTCCTACGTCGGCTCTTCGACTGGCCTCGGCACCCCCGTTGCCATCCTGAGCATTCCGCTTTGGATTGTTCTGGCGGACCTTGTCATCGGGCTTTGAACCTTGCGCCGTGATACCCCCTTGGTCAAACTGGCCAAGGGGGACGCGATATGAGCAAGTTGATCGAAGGCGGATGCGCCTGCGGAAGAACAAGATACAAGGGCGCGGCAGCGGATGCCGCGCCTTTCCGCTGTTATTGTCGAGATTGCCAACGTGCAACCGGCGGCGGCCATTCAGAGATGCTGCCGCTGACCAAGGATAGTTTTGAAGTCACCGGAACGCTTAAGGAATATCAGCTTGTCGGCGGCTCCGGCAAACCCACGTGGAGCGGTTTTTGCCCTGACTGCGGGTCACCACTTATGCGGCGCAGCGCGCGCATGTCCGACCGTGTCTATGTCCACGCCGCCTCTCTCGACGATCCGGAACACTATGCAGCAGGCAAAGAGCTTTATGCTGAGGCTGCGCAGGTCTGGGACCCGCCGAAGATGACGGACTGAGCCGACTGTCTTTAACCCTCGGCCCGTTCCACCCCTTCAGCGATTGCAGCGCGCAACCTTTTCTCAAGGGTGCGCTGTTTGTTTTCTGAGTAATACTTCAGCCCGAACATGTCCTTGACGTAGAAGGTGTCGACCACCTGCTCGCCATAGGTCGCAATGACCGCATTGGCGACATAGACATTCGAATCCGCCAGCGTCCGCGCCAGATCGTAAAGCAGACCGGGCCGGTCCCGCGTGTCCACTTCGATGATCGTGTAAATCTCCGACCCGTCATTGTCGAAAGTGATATGCGTGGGCACCTTGAAGGCCTTTTCCCGCTTCTTGACCTTGTCACGCGACTTCAGCGCCTCGCGCGCCACGACCTCACCGCGCAGTGTCTTTTCGATCATCTGCCGCAGGCGCGGCAGCTTGCCTGCCTCATAGGCGTTGCCCTCAGCATCCTGTATCCAGAAGGCATCGGTCACATAACCGTCCTTGGTCGTATAGCTGCGCGCATCCACCACATTTGCGCCAACCAGAGCCAGCGCACCGGCAAGCCGCGCAAAGATGCCCGGATGGTCGGGCATGACAAAGCAGGCGCGGGTGGCATCCCGATCTTCATCGGGGTGCAGATCAATCCGCACGTCATCGTCCCCGATGTCCCGCAGCAACTCGGCGAAGGCGACATGCGCCGTCACATGCAGCCCCTGCCAATAGGGATCGTAATGGCGCCCCGTCTCGGTCTGCAGCGCCTTGCGTGGCCAATCCGCCAGTTGTTCGCGCAGCGCCTTCTTGGCCTCGGCCCCGCGATTGGCACGGTTGAGATCTTCCAGCCCCGTCTCCAGCGCCCGCTTGGTCTGACGGTAAAGCGCTCGGATCAGCACAGCTTTCCAGTTGTTCCAGGGATTCGGCCCCACGCCGCGAATGTCACAGACGGTCAGCACGCACAGCAGATCAAGCCGCTTGACGGTCTGCACCGCCTTGGCAAAGTCACGTACGGTGCGCGGGTCGGCGATGTCACGTTTTTGCGCCATGTCCGACATCAGCAGGTGGTACCGCACCAGCCATTCAACCGTATCGACCTCGTCCTGCTTGAGCCCCAGACGCGGGGCCACCTTGCGCACGATCTTGGCCCCTAGGATCGAATGATCCTCCGGGCGCCCCTTGCCGATGTCATGCAGCAAAAGCGCGGTATAGAGCACTTTGCGGTTCACGCCCCGCTTGAGGATGGAGGAGGCCACGGGCAGCTCTTCGACCAGTTCTTCCTTTTCGATCATGGCAAGGTTGCGAATGACCTGAATGGTATGCTCGTCCACCGTATAGCTGTGGTACATGTTGAACTGCATCATCGCGACGATGGGTTCAAATTCGGGGATGAAGGCACTCAAGACGCCCAACTCGTTCATGCGCCGCAAGGACCGTTCCGGGTTGCCGTGCTTCAGCAACAGATCAAAGAAGATGCGCTGCGCTTCGGGGTCTGTGCGCAGGTCATCATCAATCAGGTGCAGGTTCGCCTTCACCAGCCGCATCGCGTCCGGATGGATCAGCATGCCCGTCCGCAATGCCTCCTCAAACAGCCGCAACAGGTTCAGCTTGTCTGCAAGAAACGCAGTGTCGTTCTTGATGGCGATCCGGTTGTGGACAACCTCATAGCCATCCTTGATCCGGGGCCGCCGCTTGAAAAGCCGCTCCAGCAGCGGTTCCGCTTTGACGTGAATCGCTTCGAGTGACGTAAGGAAAATGCGAGTCAGATCGCCCACCGCGGTGGCATGCAAAAAGAAAGCCTGCATGAAAATCTCAACGCCGCGTCTGCCGCCGGTGTCCTCATACCCCATGGCCTGCGCGACCTGCGCCTGCATGTCGAACGTCAGCTGCTCCGTCGCGCGGTTGGTCAGCAAATGCAGATGCCCGCGCACTGCCCAGAGGAAGTCCTCGGCCGCGCGGAAGGTCTCGTATTCTTCGGGACGAAAGACGCCTTTTTCCACCAGTTCCGAGACCGCATCGACCTTGTAGATGTACTTCGCGATCCAGAAGAGCGAATGCAAATCGCGCAGCCCACCCTTTGCCTCTTTCACATTGGGTTCCACCACATAGCGCTGGCCCTGCTTGATGTGACGCTGGTCGCGTTCCTCAAGCTTGGCTTCGATGAAATCCCGCCCGCCACCGGAAAACAGTTCCTTGGTCAGCGTGCGGCGCAGCTCGCGCTCCAGGGCGGCGTCGCCGGTGATGTATCGGTGCTCCAGCAACGCGGTCTGGATGGTAAAATCCTCGCGCCCCAGCCGCACGCACTCCTTGATGGTCCGGGTGGAATGACCAACCTTCAGCTTCAGGTCCCAGAGCATGTAGAGCATGCTCTCGATCACGCTCTCTGACCAGGCGGTCGCCTTGTAGGGAATAAGAAAGAGCAGATCGACATCCGAGAAGGGGGCCATCTCGCCCCGGCCATAGCCACCCACGGCAATCACACAAAGCTTCTCGCCCTCGGTCGGGTTCGGCTTGGGGTGGAGCACTTGCCTGGCAAAATCGAGCACGGTCCGCACCATCTGGTCGGTCAGATAGGTATAGGCGCGGGTCATGCCGCGCGCGTCGAAGGGGTTTTCGGCAAAAGCGCGGGCAATCTCGTCCCGTCCCCGCTTTTGTGCATCCCGCAGGATTTTGACAGCAGCGCTGCGTTGCTTGGGTGGGTCCAGATCACTTCCTGCGGCTGCAATCGCTGCGGCAACCGCAGCCCAATCAAAAATGAGGTCTGGCTCAGAAATCAGGCGCGGAGGGGCCTCCGCGCCTGATTTTGGTACAAGTGTGTCTTGTGTACTCAAGGTCAGAAACCGGCCCCGCCAAAGGCCTGTGGCGCGCCTTCCAGCACGACAACGCTCTGGTTGCGGATGGTGGCCACGGCCAGACCACGGTCATTGCTGCCGTCACGGCGCAGGCGGAAGATACCGCTGGCACCCCGGAAACCGGCGCCCTGTGTCAACGAGGCCCCTGTCAGCGCATTTGCGCGACCGGATTTGGCCAAGGCACCCACAGCGGCAATCCCGTCAAAGGCAAGACCTGCAAGCGGATGCGGCTGATCACCATAGGCTGCCGCGTATTTGCTCTTGAACGCAGCAGAGGCGCCCGGATCAGGCAGCGCAAACCAGCCCCCCTGCACGCCGGGCAATGCCAAGGTTTGCGGCGGGATATCCCACCGGGTCAGGCCGATGTACTGGGTTGAGGCGGTCTGGATGCCCGCTTCTGGCAAAAGCTGCGCAAAAAGCGGCAGGGCCGTGGCGGAAGATGTTGTCAGGAACAGCGCATTTGCACCGGCCCCGTCAATTGCGGCCCTGACACGCGGCACGGCGGCGACAACGGATTCCTGGCTGAGGGCATAGTCAACCGTGCCCGCCAGTGTCGCGCCATTGGCCGAGATCGCCTGCTGAATGGCGTTGCGACCCAGCTGGCCTGCCACATCCTGCGCATGCAGGATCACGATACGGTCCTTGCCATTGCGCTTGGCATAACCGACCAGCCGGTTGGCCGTGTTGTCGAAGGTTGGCCCCAGGATGAAGACGTTGCCGCCTGCGATGGTTGGGTTGTTGGAGAAGGACAGCACATTCACGCCGTCGCCCGCCACTGCGACACCAGCCGCATTCGCCGCTTCCCCATAGACCGGCCCGATGATCAGCTTGGCCCCTTCGCTCACGGCCTGGCTGGCCATGCTTGCCGCGGTGGCCGCATTGCCTGCCGTGCCGTAAACCCGCAGATCAACATTGACCCCGTCAAGATCACGGATCGCCAGACGGGCCGCGTTTTCAAGGTTTTGTGCAAGAAGATTGTCGCTCGCCGATCCCCCGCGCGGGACAAGCAAGGCGACCGGAACCGGCTCGTTTGCATCAATCCGGGGGCCTCCGGTATTGGCAATGCTGCCAAGCGCTGCAGGATCACAGGCCGCCAGCACCAGGGCCACAAACGGAAAAACCAGCAGCCGCAACTTCTTGCGGCTCGCATCTAAAAAGGCAATCATCTTGTACTCACTCCCCCAAGGATCAAAACGGTGGTGGCCATCGCATCACTCGGGCGTGATCATAGAACACGACAAAGGCGGGTCCAGCGTGAATTACCAACAAGTGCCTCTACCGGCGGGATTATACTTCGTCGGCGTGCCGATCGGCACGGCACGCGACATCACGCTGCGCGCGCTCGATGTGCTGGCCAGTGCCGATGTGCTGGCGGCGGAGGACACGCGGTCCTTGCGCAAACTGATGGATATCCACGGCGTACCCTTACGGGATCGACGCATCCTCGCACTGCATGATCACAGCGGGGCGGGCGTGCAGAATAAGCTCATTGCCGCAATGGCCGAAGGCAAATCAGTCGCCTACGCATCAGAGGCCGGCATGCCCCTGATCGCCGATCCCGGGTACGAATTGTCCCGTGCGGCGGCTGAGGCCGGGGTCATGGTCACCTGCGCCCCGGGCCCCTCTGCCGTCCTGACCGCTCTCACGCTGGCCGGGCTGCCAACAGATGCGTTTTTCTTTGCAGGCTTTCTGCCCAATGCCAAAACCGCCCGCACAAAGGCCCTTGAAGACCTCCATGTGATCCCCGGCACGCTGGTGTTCTACGAATCCCCCAAACGGCTGGGCGGGATGCTGTCGGACGCGGCAGATGTGCTTGGAGCCACACGAAAGGCCGTGGTCTGCCGGGAACTGACCAAGAAATTTGAAGAGGTGCGCCGCGGCACGCTTGCCGAACTTGCCAAAGACTATGCCGCCAAAGCCCCAAAAGGGGAAATTGTGGTTCTGATCGACCGTATCCGTTCAGACCCTGTTAACGAAGTTGATCTAGACACGGAATTGCGCCGGGCCCTTGCTGACATGTCCGTGCGGGATGCCGCCAATCTGGTGGCAGAGGCGCATGGCTTGCCCCGTAGGCAAGTCTATCAGGCAGCTTTGGCACTGGGAAAGGATGATGGGCAATGACAGAACTGGCACGGCATCACCGGGGCCGCAGGGCGTTTCACGCAGGTCAGGCCGCCGAGATGCGCATCGCGCAGGACTACGAGCGCCGGGGCTTTGCCATCGCGCGCCGCCGCTGGCGCGGCCGTGGCGGTGAAATTGATCTGATTGTCCGGGATGGCACTGGCCTGATCTTTGTCGAAGTCAAGCAAAGCCGCTCGCTGGCGCGCGCGGCCGAAAGCCTCTCGGCCCGCCAGATGCAGCGCATCTATGCCTCTGCCGAAGAATTCCTTGGCACTGAGCCTGCAGGCAGCCTTACAGATGTGCGCTTTGATGTGGCTCTGGTCGACGGGCAGGGCGATTTGCAGATCATCGAAAACGCATTCGGTCACGGCTGACCCATTGCGCCTGTCCTTGCGCTGCGCCATTTAAGGTGGACGCAGCAAGGATGAGCTCATGAAAATCGCCTTTCAGATGGACCCCATTGGGGACGTGAACATCGACGCCGACAGCAGCTTTCGATTGGCCGAAGAAGCACAGGCACGCGGGCATTCGCTGTTTTTCTACTCGCCGGACAAACTGGCCTATGAAGAAGGCCGCATCACGGCGCGCGGGCATGACTTCACCGTACAGCGCGTGCAGGGGGATCACGCGCGGCTTGGGCCGGAAACTCAGGTCGATCTGGCGGACTTCGATGTGGTCTGGCTGCGCCAGGACCCGCCCTTTGACATGCATTACATCACCTCAACCCACCTCTTGGACCGGTTGAAGGGGCAGGCGCTGGTTGTGAACGATCCCTTCTGGGTGCGCAACTTCCCTGAAAAGCTGATGGTGCTGGATTTCCCTGACCTCACCCCGCCCACGACAATCGCCCGCGATTTGCAAACGATCAAAGCTTTCAAGGCCAAGCATGGCGATGTCATCCTCAAGCCGCTTTACGGCAACGGGGGCGCGGGGGTGTTCCGGCTTGATGCCCAGGACCGTAACCTCACCTCCCTGCACGAACTCTTTATTGGCTTTTCGCGCGAGCCGCTGATTGTCCAAAAGTTTCTTCCTGATGTCTCCAACGGCGACAAGCGGGTGATCCTTGTTGATGGCGAGGCTGTCGGTGCCATCAACCGTGTGCCTGCCGAAGGCGAAACCCGTTCCAATATGCACGTCGGCGGGCGGCCCGAAAAGATCGGTCTGACCGAGCGCGATCTGGAGATTTGCGCGGCCATCGGCCCGCTGCTCAAGGAAAAGGGTCAGGTCTTTGTCGGCATCGACGTCATCGGCGACTACCTCACAGAGATCAACGTGACCTCGCCCACCGGCATTCAGGAGCTGGAGCGCTTTGACGGCGTAAACATCGCCCAGAAGATCTGGGAGGCAATCGAAGGCCGCCTCGCATGAGCCTGCGCGCGCGTCTTCTCAACCACTGGCTTCGGCAGGTGGAAAAACCGGCCATGGCCCGGGCCGATGATCCTGCCCTGATGCGCGACCGGTTTGAGCGGCACGCAAAGCTGTTCTTTCGTGCGCCTCGCGGCACCACGCGTCAGTGGATCGCGCTGGAACAGGAACAGCGCCGGGTTGATGCGCTCGATGTCGTGCCTGCAAACCTGCAGGACGACACGGTTTTGCTCTATATCCACGGTGGCGGTTTTGTGTTTGGAAGCCCGCGCACCCATGCAGCCATGGCCGCCCAACTGGGTCACCGTCTCCAGGCGCGCGTTGTGCTGCCACGGTATCGCCTCGCGCCCGAAGCCCCTTTTCCGGCGGCATTTGACGATGTGCGGCTGGCCTGGGACGCGCTTTGCGCCAGCGGTGTGCGGCCCGAACGCATCATGATCGGCGGTGACAGCGCAGGGGGCGCCCTGGCCTTGTCGCTGCTTGGACAGCTGGTGGCGGACCGCGCTGCCCTGCCTGCCGGTGTCTTTTGCTTTTCGCCCCTCACGGACATGTCCCATTCCGGTGAGAGCTTTCGCGCCAACGCGCGGCGGGAGGCGCTCTTGCCTGCTAGCCGGGCCGGGGACATGGGGCAGATGTATCTGGGAGGACATTCCGTGGATGACCCGCGTGTCAGCCCGCTCAAGGCTGATTATGTGGGGGCGCCGCCGGTCTGGATCACCGTGGGAGATACCGAAATCCTGCGCGATGACGCCCGGCGGATGGCGGCGCGCCTGCAAGAGGCCGGGGTTCATGCGACACTGCGGGAACGGACCGATCTGCCCCATGTCTGGCCCATCTTTCACAATGTGCTTCCCGAGGGGCGCGAGACGCTGGATGAGCTTGCGGGTTGGATCAGGCAACAACTGGGTTCGCCAGCCGAAAGCTGACCGCTTCGGCCACATGCGGCTTCGCCACCGTGTCGGCACCTTCCAGATCGGCAATCGTCCGCGCCACCCGCAAGACCCGGTGATAGCCGCGCGCTGACAGGTTAAACCGTTCGGCCACCTTGGTCAGCAGATCGCGTCCCGCGCCATCCGGTGTGGCGATGTCTTCCAGCACGTCCCCTTCCGCGTCCGCATTGACGCGCATGCCTGCGCGGCCCTCAAACCGGCGTTCCTGCAGATCGCGTGCCATGGCCACGCGCGCGGCCACCTCGGCAGAGCTTGCACCGCTGGGCGGCAAGTCGAGATCGGTGAAGGCCACGGGCGGCACATCCACCCGCAAGTCGAACCGGTCCATCAGGGGGCCGGAGATGCGGCCCATATAGTCTTCTCCGCATTGAGGCACGCGCGCACAGGCGCGGGCGGGGTCGGCCAGATACCCGCATTTGCAGGGGTTTGCCGCTGCGACCAGCATGAACTTGCAGGGGTATTTCACATGCGCATTGGCGCGGGCGATCATCACTTCGCCCGTCTCTATGGGTTGGCGCAGCGTTTCGAGCACCATGCGCGGAAATTCCGGAAACTCATCCATGAAAAGCACGCCGTTATGGGCAAGGCTCACCTCTCCGGGTTTGGCGTTGCGCCCCCCGCCGATGATGGCGGCCATGGACGCGGTGTGATGCGGCTCGCGGAACGGGCGGCTGCGCGAAATGCCGCCTTCATCCAGAAGTCCGGCAAGCGAGTGGATCATGGAGGTGTCCAGAGCCTCTGCCGCTGTCAGCGGTGGCAGGATGGAGGGCAGCCTGGCAGCGAGCATGCTCTTGCCCGACCCCGGTGTGCCGACAAGCATCAGATGATGCCGCCCGGCCGCCGCAATCTCCAACGCCCGTTTGGCACGCTCTTGTCCCTTCACTTCGCGCAGGTCGCGGCTGTGGGGGTTCAGGCTCACTTCGCCCGGTTCTGCCGGGTTGAGGGGCACTTGGCCTGTGTAGTGACGCACCACGTCGGCCAGGCTGGCGGGCGCAATCACTTCCGCCTGTCCCACCCAGGCGGCTTCAGCCCCGGATCCCTTGGGGCACAGCAGGCTGCGATTGTGTTCTGCCGCAGCCATGGCCGCGGGCAGGGCGCCCACCACGGGCACCAATGTACCATCCAGCGAAAGCTCCCCCAGCGCCACGACGCGCTCTGTTACATCGGCGGGCAGGATGTCGAGGGCGGCCAGCAGCGCAAAGGCGATGGGCAGGTCGAAGTGGCTGCCCTCCTTTGGCAGGTCGGCGGGGCTGAGGTTTACGGTGATGCGTTTTGACGGCAGGGCGATGGCCATGGAGGTGAGCGCCGTGCGCACCCGGTCGCGTGCCTCTGACACCGCCTTGTCCGGCAGACCGACAATGGAGAACGCTGGCAACCCGGCGGTTACGGCGCATTGCACCTCGACCATCCGGGCCTCAACCCCTTGAAACGCCACCGTATAGGCGCGTGATACCATCTGCGGCTCCCCACCAATCTGGTTAATGGGTAGGCAGGCAGTGTTTAGGAATGGTTAACGGAACCGGGAGGGGGGGCGCTTAGGTGCCAGGCCACGGACGTGTTTTCGTACCAACATCGTAGGGGAAAGGATCATAGGTCACCTTTTGCCCCTCCGCCCGCCAGGCCTTGAACGCGGCGTCCTGGATGGTCGCATTGCAATAGGCCCGTGCGGCATCCGATACTGGCAGGTCATATCCCACAATCCGCGCCGCAACAGGAGCAAAGAAGACATCCGCCAGGGAGTAGCGACCAAAGAGCCACGGTCCCTCTTCGGTCCGCATCTTGGCCGCATGCGCCCAGAGTTCCTCAATGCGCGCAATGTCCTGACGCACCTCAGCACTGGCCACAAAACCTTCGTTCACATGTTGCAACTGCATTGGGCAGGCCCCGCGCAATGCCGTAAACCCCGCAGCCATCGCAGCACAAAGCCAGCGGGCTGTGGCGCGCGCTGCTGGGTCCTCCGGCCACATCCCGGCTTCCGGATGCCGTTCTGCCAGTGTCTCGGCCATGGCCATCGTCTCGCCCACAACGGTGCCTTCGGGTGTACGCAGCACAGGCACCAGATGGGCGGGGGCCAATGGCATCAGATCGTCCGCCATCGTGCCGGAATAGAGCCCGACCATATGGCTGCGGTAAGGCAGGTTGAATTTCTCCAACATCAGCCAGCCGCGCAGGGACCAGCTTGAGAAGGTGCGATCGCCGATAAAGAGGTCATACGTCATGCGCGCGACCCTAGGGGCGCGGTGGGCACCATCGCAAACGCTATTCTGTGAGGGGGGCAATCACGGAAGGTGATTGATCGCCGCTGCCTCCCAGGCCCCCGCCCTGTGGTGCAAGGTCGTCACTGACAGGTTGTCGATCTTGTGCGCCATCGCCTCATAGGCGCTCACACCAAGGGCGCGCTGAACCTGCGTCAGGATCACGCCGAAATGCGCAACCGCGATGATATGCGTGTCGGGATGGCTGTCGTTCATTGCGTCCACAATCCGGTTCACGCGCGCGGCTGTCTGGTTCCAGCTTTCGCCCTGGGGCGCCTGAACATCGCCGGGCTTTTCCCAATAGGCGCGCGACAGCTCAGGGTCCCGCTCGGCGACGTCCTTGAAATGCATCCCGTCCCAGACGCCAAAGTGTATTTCGCGCAGATCGGGGTGGTGGGGCAGGCGGGCACGGGCGCGGGCCTCAAGCACATCTGCAGTGGCCACGCAGCGGATCAGGTCAGAGGAGATAAGCAGCGCATCATGCGGCAGATGGGCGTCCAGCCGCGCGATCTGATCCGCATCGGACAGATCAGCCGGGACATCGCGCCAGCCGACAAAGGTTTTCTCATGTGTCGGCCCATGCCGCACCCAATGCCAGGTTGTCATGGCAGCGTCCCTTTCAGCACCTGTGGCAGGCCCGCGATCACCTGCACTGCCAGATCCGCCCGCGCCGCCAGCGCAATGTTGAGCCG
>CAYUSM010000044.1:0-16594 GCA_964447345.1 uncultured Sulfitobacter sp.
GGTCAAGGCTGTCTGTGGTGGCACCGCCCTGCAGGCCGATCTTGATCGTGCCGCCTTTTTGCGGTCCTGCGGCGCGGGACGCTGTTGCCAGCATGGCGTTGGCCGCAACGGCCGTTACGCCAAGTGCTGCTGCACGGCCCACGAATTCGCGGCGTGTCAGCAGGCCTCTGGTCACCTTGCCACTCAGGTATTTGAGTTCGTCATTCATTTAGGTTTCTCCCGTTGGAATCGCGCTTTGGCGCGCGTTTTGTTGATTGATGGGTCAAGTTTGCGCATTTCAGCCATGCTCGCAAGGCTAAATCCTGAGGCCTATGTGATGGTTTGATTACATGTGATCCCGCGCGATGCTCTCAGACAGGTCACGTTCATAGATCAGAGTGCCGTTCTCGTAGGCCTCGATCCGGGCGGTCAGATGGAAGTGCGTTGTGTCAGCAGACATGGCGCAAAAGGTCTCTGTGCGCAGGCGGATGTCGTCGCGTTCCAGCTCCTTCGTCCAGTGACATTCGCCGGTTGCTGAGAGCGGATCATCGGGATGGATGCGCCATGTCTCTCGGGCGACAGCGCCGTTGACAAGACCGTGTTCAAGGTCCCTCACCTTGCCAAAATCATCTTCGATGATCAGTGAAACGGTGCCGGTGACCATGTCCACCTCCTGTCGTCGGATGTGATTTTCGGGGCGCAATTCTTCGGTCTGCCACGGTTCAGCCGAAGTTGGCGGCTCGAAGATATGTTCGTCGCTGTCACCGGAGGGCCGTAGCGGCAGGTCCACCTGGCCTGCGGTCAGCATCAGATTGGTTTTATGGGGCGATGGCCAGATCAGCGGCCAGTAGGCATCCGATATCGAAAGGCGGAGTTGATGTCCCTTGGGGACGCGGTAGGCGATGTGGTCCAGGCTGAATGTAATGGTTTCCGGTGCGCCCGGTTTCATTGGGGTTGGTGCAGCCGGGCTTTGACGGTGTGAGAGATTGAGCACGCCATAGGTGATGCGGGTGGATGCGCCATCCGGGTGGATGTGGTTCAGTCGCACCGCGATCTGCGCCTGAGGCTGGTCGCTGGTCAGGCGCAGTGAGAGTCTAGGCGCACCGACAATGTCCATGTTTTCGCCCAGGGGAGCGCTGTCGAAGGTGGTCGACAAGGCATCATCGCGGCGCTGGTCTCCGGGCATTTCAGGGCCGAGCCAGATGGCGCAGTATTCACCTGCGTCTGCGCCGCAGTTTGCGGGGCTCGACACAGTGGCTGTGAGGGGAGCGGCGGTTGCGGTGAGGCCGTCGTCCGTGAGATGCAGTGTTTGCGTAGGGAGGTGGGATGTGGCGCCCTCCGTTTCGGCAATCCATCGGCCCGGGCGCTCGGTGTACCAGGCAGCAGGTCGCACACCGTCCATCAGGTATGCGCGGTAATCGGGGTCATCCTCGACACCGGTGTCGATGTCCTTGAGCCAGCGGTCCCACCAGCGCAGCGCCTCTTGCAGAAAGCCAATCCGGGGCTCCGGTGCGGCAAAATGGGGGTACTTGTGGACCCAGGGGCCGACGATTCCCTTGGCACCGGGCAGTGCCTCGACCAGTTGTGGCACGGCGTTCTTGTAGGCGTCGCCCCAGCCGCCGATGGCCAGGACCTTGGCCTTGATCGCAGCGTAGTCCTCGCAAACCGACCCGTGCTGCCAGTAGGCGTCGCGGCGCTGGTGGCTGAGCCAGAGGGCGGGCAGGAAGGGTTCCGCCTCCAGCCGTTCCAGCCACATCTCGCGCCAGTTCTCCCGCAAGGCGGGGTCTGGCGCGCGAGATGAGTAGGACCACATGGTGGCTCCCCAGCCCAGATTTTCATTCAGCAGGCAACCGCCCTTGTAGTGGATGTCATCGGCGAAACGGTCGACAGTGGAGCAGAGCGTGACCACGGCCTTGAGCGGGTCGGGCGCAAGTGCTGCGACCTGCAGGCCGTTAAAGCCGCCCCAGCTGATGCCCATCATGCCGACATTGCCGTTGCACCAGTCCTGGCTGGCAAGCCAGTTGATCACCTCAACACAGTCCGCCTGTTCCTGGGGCGCGTATTCGTCCTCCATGATGCCTTCGCTGTCACCGTTGCCGCGCATGTCGACGCGCACACAGGCATAGCCACGCTCAGCAAACCACGGATGGGTCAGTGCGTCGCGCGCGGTGGTGCCATCGCGCTTGCGGTAGGGCAGGTACTCCAAAATCACCGGCACTGGATCGTCGCTGGCATCCACAGGCATCCAGACACGTGCGGAGAGGCGGCAGCCATCAGAAAGGACAATGCCCATGTCTGGGTCTTCAGTAATATCGCGGAGCGCGTTGGGTTGGGATGTCATGAGCGCAACCCTTGAAGCGCTTGATTATGTTGTCAACTGTTGCCGGACTGCACTGCTGACGCTTTGCCGCGTCAAATCCCTTTGAAAATGAGTCGGATAGTGAAACGCATCGCCAAGAAAAAGACACATTTCAGCCTCCCGCAAGAGTTGAAATGGGCGTGAAGTTCAAAAAAATTCTAGCCAAACAGATGTTTACGGGATACCCAAAGTCCAGCAAAAACGCGCACGGCTCGCTCGAACGGGTCGGCACATAACTGAAGTCACGCATAGAACGAGGCTTCGAGGTAGAGTGGTGGTGTTATGAAGGCGATTGATTTCGTCGTCCGCGATAGTGCGGGCGGATTGCAGCGTGGGGTCGTACCAAGCGAAGCGCGCTCACATGTTATCCAGGCCGGGGCTGGCCAGGAAATTTCCTTAAATCTGCGGCAAGTTGATCTGCAGTCGCATGAGCGGCAGGGCAATGATCTGGTGATCACGCTCTCGGATGGCCGTGAGATCACGATAGATAACTACTTTAATGGGTCGGGGACGCCGAACCGTTTGTTCATCTCGGCTGATGGCTACCTGAACGAGGTCGCTTTCGTGGATACCGGGGGTGGAGAGCTTTACGCGCAATTCGGTCCGACAGAGCAGTGGGGCAAGTGGAGCCCGTCGGACGATCTGATCTACCTCGGCCGGACGGAACTGGCCGCTGCTGGCGTTGCAGATGACGAGGTTTCCATGTTCGCGGCACCTCTGCTGGGGGCGGGCCTGCTGGGCGGGGGCGGTGCAGCTGCGGCCGCGGTTGTCGGCGGTGCTGCAGTCCTGAGCGCAGGTGACAGTGGCGGCGATGGAGATGGCGGCGGTGGCGGCACCGGCGGCAATGGAGACGGCGGCGGACCGGCTGACCCATATGTCAACGACCCCGACAGCAGCACCAACATCGGCGGTGATGATTCCGCGCCGCATTCAGCCACGGTCACAGGCGGCGGCGAGCCCGGTGACCGGGTGGTCGTTGTCATGGGCGACAAGGAAATTGAAACTGTCATTGGTGAAGACGGCACCTTCAGCGTTGTGTTCGAAGGCGAGAATTTCCCCGCTGATGGCACTTATGAGACGATCTGCACCTGCTATACTGTGGATGGTCCGGTGATCCTTGATGGTCCGGGCTTTGTGATCGACACGACACCGCCCCTGATTGAGGTCACCGCTGGCACGGATTCTGTTGGTGATTTCTTCAACGCGGTCAGCTTTGCGGACGGCATTCGCCTGTCAGGCACAGGAGAAGTGGGCGCATCCGTGATGGTGACCATTGGTGGGATCGAGCAGATCACGACCGTTGGTGAAGATGGCACCTGGTCTGTCAGCTGGGCTGCAGGCAGTTTTGAGGGCGGCGAGTATTCCACCGGCGCCACGATTGTGACGTCAGATGCCTTTGGCAACACGACCACCGTGACCGATACGGTTGTGATCGACACAGTGGCCGAAGTGACCATCGCAACCGAAAGCGTTGAGACCGATGGCATCGTGAACGCGGTTGAGCGTGAAGACGGTGTGACACTGACCGGTACAGCGCAGGCAGGATCGACTGTCGTGGTGATCTTTGGGACCGGCACCCATGAGGCGACTGTAGACGCAAACGGCAATTGGTCCGTGGATTTCGCGATGAGCGAAGTTCCGACAGGTGAGCAACTGGCCGAAGTGACGGCCACCGCGACGGATGCTCTGGGCAACACCAGCAGTGCCTCGGGCATGGTGGATATCGACACTCTGGTACGTGACTTTGCGTTTACCGGGTCCACGGGCGGTGCTGACGGCGTGATCAACGCCGCGGAGGCGGATCAAAGCCTTGTCATGACAGGCACGACCGAGCCCGGATCGAGCGTTCAGGTCACACTTGGCGCGGTCACCCATGCGGCGACGGTGGCAGCCAATGGCAGCTGGACAGTCACTTTTGCCTCGTCCGAGATACCAACGGGTCAGCAGACAGCCATCATGACGGCGGTGGCCACGGACCGGGCGGGCAATGTTGAAACCATCACGCGCGACGTTGAAATTGACCGCGACGGCGGCATCCTGACGATCAGCCCCGCGCCGGTTGAGGGCGACGACATCGTCAACGAAGTCGAAGCAAGTGACGGCGTGGTGATCACAGGCACGTCCAACCCAAGCGCCATTGTGACAGTGGTGATGGGTGGCGTTTCCAAGACCGTGACCGCCGACCTGGCGGGCAACTGGACGGCAAACTACCTCAACACCGAGGTGGCACCGGGTGTTTATACTGCGCAGATCACAGCCCAGACCACTGATCCGGCGGGCAATACGCTCAACGCCTCCGACAGTGTCGAGGTTGATACGCGCGTCGACAATCTAGGTGTGCGGGCCGACATCATCGAAGGCGACGGGATCATCAACGGTGCCGAACGTGTCGATGGCGGCGGTGTACAGGTGACCGGGACGACCGAAGTCGGCTCCACCTCTGTTGTGGTCACGATGGACGGCGTGGCGGTGAATGCGATTGTGGACGCGGCGGGCAACTGGACGGCGAACTACAGCGCCGGGCAGGTGCGTGAGGGCACCTATACGGCGAGCATCTCCGTTCAGGCGACGGACAGGGCGGGCAACACTGCAAGCGTGTCGGACGTGGTGAATGTGGATACCGAAGTGGTGCCGCTGAACATGGCGGATGGCGCAGGCGGGTTCGACAGCACGGTGAACATCGCCGAGGCCGCGACGGGCATTGATCTGGGTGGTCAGGTTGAAGTTGGATCGACTGTGGTCGTGAACTTCGACGGTACCAACCATACCGCTGCCGTGGATGCGGCGGGCAACTGGTCGGTGACCATTCCGCCATCTGCCATTCGCGCAGGCAGCTATAATGCGGCGATCACAGTGACGGCAACGGATGCGGTGGGCAACGTTGACATGATCAGTGACACGCTGGCGATTGACACGGCGGCACCTGACGGGCCGGTGATCGCCTCTTACACGCGTGATGGCGACGGGATCCGCGGGATCTCGACCGAGATCAGCCAGGATGACATTGACGTCTATCAGGTTGCTGAAAGCGGTGCGATTTCTGAGGTTTCGGCGCTGAGCCAGGACTTTGGTGTTGAGACGAACTTCCAGTTCAACTCGAACGTCCCGGACGGCTCGCACCTTGTGGTCACGGCCACCGATCAGGCGGGCAATATGTCGGGCACCTATGTGGTGCTGGATGACGAGGTCGCCTCGTCCAATGTCACGCTGACCAACCCGGGTCTTGGTAACTACAACATCGAGACGGTGGACCTCAGCTTTGCCGAGGAAGGCCGCCTGACGGTGGATGAAGCGGCCCTGCTGGCGCTTTCCAGCAACTCCAACGAACTGACGATCAAAGGCGGTTCGGACGATGGGGTGACGATTGCCGGGGCGACGCGTCAGGGGTCTGACGGGATGGGCAACGACATCTATACCATCGGCAGCGAAGGCACGATCATCATCGACGATGACATCAGCGTCACGACGTAAATGACGCCTAAGAGGCGCGGGCGATCAACGACCCGCGCCCTTGAACAACGACCGGCACGCTAAGGGCAGGACATGGGGCAAGGCATATACAGGGCAGTCGGAGTCTGTGCAGCGGCACTGGCTCTGACCGGGTGCCTGTCAGACGCGGGCGGCGATTTTGTCGCGCGGCTGAAGTCGCCTGACAACACCTCTGTTGCCAAGCCGACCCATGCCGAGAAGGTCAATTCGGAAAGTGTGATCATCCAGGGTTTGATGGCGCGGTCATCGGTCCTGCCCGGGGGCAGCAGCTTTGATCAGGTCGCGACCTCGGTTCTGGCGGCGAATGCGCGGGCGGCGGAGGCAGAGCTGCGCTCGGCCCGGCTGCGATCAGAAGCTGCCAGCAAGAACTGGCTGCCAAAGATCGGGCCGCAGATATCGCTGACGTCGCTTGGGTCGCTGGTGGCCAACCTGGTGGTTGATCAGGTGCTCTTCGACAATGGTCGCCTGAAAGGCGAACGTGAATTTGCGATTGCTGACGTGGAAGTGGCTGCCGTTGGTCTGGCCCAGGACACCAATGACCGGGTGGCGACGGCGTTGGATTTGTACCTGACCGCGGCCGAGGGGCGCGAGAAAGCGGCGCTGTCGGACCGGGCGCTGAGCGACATGGGGCATTTTGAGTACATCATGTCTGAGCGGGTGCGCGGTGGCGTGTCTGACAGGTCCGACCTCAACATCCTTCAGCAGAAGTTGGCAGAGATCAGGGCGGACCGGTCCGCAAATGCGGAGCAGGCGAGCACTGCGATTGCAGAGTTGAACGCGATGTCGATTGAGCCGCTGTCGGGTCTGCGCGGTGTACCTGCCTTTCATGTTCCGGCAACCGCAGCCCAGCCGTTGGAGGTGACATTGGCAGAGGCAGAGAAGACCCGCGCGATTGCGGCGGCAAAGATTGACCGGGCGGACCAGCTGCCGGGTCTGTCTGCGGGCGGTACGGTGGGTGAAAACTCTGACTTTGGCCTGCGCGTGCGGTCCGAGAACCTGTTGGGTCTGGGAACCGGGGCAACGCTCAAGGCCATTGAGGCCACGAAGGAAGCGGCGGGGCGTCAGGTGGCGCAGGCCAATGAGGACGCCAACCGCAGTTTGCGCAAGCTGGAAGGTCAGATTGCTGCAAAATCACGCCAAGCGGCAGAGGCGGCCGCGCTGACCACGCGTGCCAAGGGCAACCTTGATCTGTTTCAGGCACAATATGATGCGGGCCAAAGGCAGGTGATCGACGTCGTGAGTGTCTATGAGACCTGGCAACGCCAGCAGACCGAAGAAGTCACGCTGAAATACGACGCCCTTCGACTGCAGGTCGAGCTGGCACGGGTGCAGGGTGTTCTGGCTGATGGGGATGCGATTTGACTCAGAAGCGCCCTTTCACGCTGACCATCACCAATGGCAATCAGGGGCGCATTGCGCCTGCAAACACAGGCGCCGTGCCCGCGCCCCAAGAAAGTGGCTTTGACGCGCGCATCCGCGTGCGCGCCGATCTGGCCGCGACATATGCCGGTTTGCTGGGCGTTGAGGCGCTGCAGCGCGATTTGTTTGAGGCCATCGGCGGGGCAACCCGCGAAGGGGCGGCGGAGAAAGAGGAAGCCGCTGCCATCGCCTATGGGTTGCGATCCCTTGGACTGTTGGCACAGGTCAGCAAGCTGGACCGTCCGCATGCGCAGGTCTGGCCGGCGCTGGCCTATATGACATCCGGTCAGGTCCTGCTGGTGCTGGGCCAGTCGCGCGGCGAGCTGGTCATCTTTGACAAAACCTGCCCTGACAACCGCGCGCATGTGCCTGTCACGGATTTCACACCCTATTTCGCCGGGCTGATCGTTCGGGCAGAGGCACCGCTGGCCAAGGTGGCAGAGACCCACAAGACCGAAAGTGCCGCCCCGCATTGGTTCTGGGGGCAATTCGGACGCTTTCGCAAGCAAATGGCGGAAGTCGCGCTTGGGTCTTTCATCGCCAATCTGCTGGCTGTGGCAGTCGCACTGTTTTCTCTGCAGGTCTATGACCGCGTGATCCCGCATCAGTCCGAGGCCACTCTCTGGGTCCTGGCCGCAGGCGCGGGTCTGGCCTTGTTAATGGAGGCCTTCCTAAAGATCGCGCGGGCGCGACTGATGGACGGGGCCGGGCGTCAGATTGAGACCTCTGTCCTGCAACTGCTGATGGACCGAATCCTTGGCATGCGCTCTGACGCGAAGGGTCAGGCGCCCAATCAGGTTTTCTCGGCCATGCGCGAGTTTGGGTCGGTTCGGGAGTTCTTTACCGCTTCCACCATTGGCACCATTGCGGACATTCCGTTTATCTTTGTTTTCCTTTTCCTCGTGGCCAGCATCGCAGGCAATGTTGTCTGGGTGCTGGTTCTGGGGGGCATCCTGATGGTGATCCCCGGCTTCCTGCTGCAGAAAAAGATGATCCGCCTGACGCAAGAGACGCAGGGCGCATCGGCCAAGGCATCGCGGCTTTTGCATGAGACAATCTTTGAATTGGACACGCTGAAGACACAGCGCGGCGAGGACCGGGTGATGCGGCTCTGGCATGAGTTGAACACGCTGCAGGCGATGAAGTCGTCGGAGCAGCGCAAGCTCGCCTCGACGCTCACGTTCTGGTCGCAGGGGGTTCAGCAGGGCACCTATGTCGCGGCGGTGATCACAGGCACCTATCTGGTTTTTGCCGGGCAGTTCACGGTGGGGTCGATCATCGCGGTTGGTATTTTGACGGGACGCACGCTTGCGCCGCTTACCCAATTGGCCGGGACCATGGCCCGCTGGGGCAACGTGAAATCCGCGCTGGATGGTCTGGAGGCGATTGCACAGGTCGAACAGGACGCGGATGGGCGGCGGTCCTATCTGCGGCGCGAGGAACTGAAAGGCCACTTTGAGTTGCGCGATGTGTCGTTCCGCTATGAGGACGACGGTGCGCCGACGCTGGACATCAAGGGGGTGGCGATCCTGCCGGGGCAGAAGGTGGCTGTGCTGGGCGCGAATGGCGCGGGCAAATCCTCGTTGTTGAAACTGCTGAGCGGGCTTTATGCCCCTCAAACGGGCCGCGTGATGGTCGATGGTACGGAGATGAACCAGATCGAGCCGCGGGATTTGCGGCGTTTGATTGGGTATCTGGGGCAGGACGTGCGGCTTTTTGCGGGCACGCTGCGGGATAACCTTAACCTGACGATGCTGGAGCGGGACGATGCGCGGCTTCTGGCGGCGCTGGATTTTGCGGGGCTTGGTCCCTTCGTGAAAGAGCACCACAAGGGGCTTGATCTGGAGATCAAGGACAATGGGGCGGGGCTGAGCATCGGGCAGCGCCAGTCGATTGGTTGGGCGCGGCTGTGGCTGCAGGACCCCAAGGTGTGTTTGCTGGACGAGCCAACTGCGGCGCTGGATCAGACGCTGGAAGCGACCCTGGTCAGCCGGTTGGAGAAATGGATGGCGGGGCGCACGGCGGTGATTGCCACGCATCGCGCGCCGATCCTGGCGCTGACAGATCGCACGTTGGTGCTGCAGGCCGGTCGGATGACGGTGGATGGGCCGAAAGACAAGGTGCTGAGCCATATCGCAGCCCAGCGGGGACAGGCGGCATGACGCTGGTGAACCCCACGCATTTCGACGCGCAGCTTGGGCGACAGATGCGCGGCCCGTCGATGGTGATCTGGCTTTGCGCGGCCTCGGTCCTGGTGTTCCTGATCTGGGCGGCTTTCGCCTGGGTCGATGAGATTGTGCGCGCCGAAGGGTCGATGATTTCGTCGTCACGCCCGCAAATCATCCAGAACCTTGAAGGCGGTATTCTGGCTGAGCTGGAAGTGGCTGAAGGTGATGTGGTGGAGAAGGGGGCCGTGCTTGCACGCCTGCACGGCACGCAGTTCCAGTCCTCGGTTGATGATCTGCGGGATCAGATATCGGCGTTTGAGATCAGGCGCTTGCGGTTGGAAGCGGAACTGGCGGGGCAGTTTGATTTCACTGTGCCGAATGAATGGGCTGGACGGACGCCGGGGATTGTTGACTCCGAACGGGCCTTGCTGCAGGCACGTCAGTCAGACTTCGTCTCACGCTCGGACGGGGCGCGGCGGGTGCTGGTTGAGGCAGAGCGCGAGCGCGATCTGATGAATGATTTGCTGGAGCGCAACATCGTGTCGCTGATTGAGGCCACGCGCGCGCGCAAAGCCTATGCCGATGCGCGCATCCGCTTTGATGAGATTGTCACGCAGACAGAATTGGACCGCGCGCAGGAATATTCGGACGTGCTGAAGGAACTGGCGACCCTGCGGCAGAACCTCAAGGCAAGTACGGATCAGCTGAACCGAACGGTGCTGACCTCGCCCATGCGGGGGATCGTGAACAACCTGTCGGTCACGACCATCGGTGGGGTGGTACGACCGGGGGAGGAGATTTTGCAGATCATCCCGCTGGATGAGGAGCTGTTTGTCGAGGCGCGGGTGGCACCCGAGGACATCGCGGGGGTGCGTCCGGGGCAGGAGGCAACGATCAAACTCTCGGCCTATGACTACACGATTTACGGGTCTTTGAAGGGCAAGGTGACGTTGATTTCTGCCGATACGTTCAAGGATGAGCGTGCACGGGAGGCGGATGGCAATCCGCATTACAAGGTGACATTGCAGGTGGATAGCCAGAACCTGACGGCGCGGCAGGCCTCGCTCCGGATCCGGCCGGGGATGCAGGCGTCAGTGGAGTTGCATACGGGTGAGAAAACGGTGCTGCAATATCTGTTGAAGCCGCTTTACAAGTCGAAAGAAGCTTTTCGGGAGCCTTGAACGCTCATCCGCGCTGTCGCGCGTTTTCGCTCCTACGTTTGTCCTTGGCAAGGCGCTGCTGGCTCACCAAAACCAAATGGTTTCCGACCCACCCTTGCATGATCCCTGTCTGACATAAGCCAGTCCGCTTCCCAAGCGGAATGGCCGTCTCCCCTGAAGGGGCCCCTCGGCAATTCCGCTTGGCAATCGGCCTGCCTTACGTCCGCCCGGTCTCACGCAACGGCGGCTCCGAAACCAAAGGCCTAGCGGTCGGTATCGAGCCAGATGGTGACGGGGCCGTCGTTTGTCAGGGCGACGGACATGTCGGCACCGAACTGGCCGGTTTGGGTGGGGATGCCCAAGGCCGCGAGATGCGTGACAAAGTGTTCGTAGAGCGCTTTGGCCATATCGGGTTTCGCGGCATAGGAAAATCCCGGGCGGGTGCCACGGGAGGTGTCTGCGGCAAGGGTGAACTGGCTGACCACGAGGGCTTCGCCGCCGGTCTGGGCAAGGCTGAGGTTCATTTTTCCTGCGTCATCCTTGAAGAGGCGCAGCTTGGCGATTTTGGCGGCAAGCGCTTCGGCAGTGGCCTCTGCATCTTCGGGCATGGCGCAGACGAGGATCAGGAGCCCCGGGCCAATCTTGGAAATGATCTTGCCGTCCACGGTGACGGAGGCGTCCTTGACGCGTTGCAGGAGCGCGCGCATCACCCCTTCCAGTCAATGATGTCCGCGGCAGCGGCGCGTTCGGTGCGGAACTGATTGGCGGGATGGTCCGGGTCTGCATATCCAAAGGAGATGGCGCAGAGCACCAGACGGTCCTCGGCAATGCCAAAGTGATCTTTGACCTGTGGCGCATAGGCGGCGATGGCGGCCTGGGGGATCGTGGCAATGCCAAGTGCGGTGGCCGCAAGGGTGAAAGCGGTCACAAAACCGCCGGTGTCCATGGCCCCGTAGGCACCAAGTTCAGCCGGAGAATGCACGATGGCCACATGGGGTGCGTCAAAGAGCGTGTAGTTCCGCAGCATCTGGTTGGCGCGGGCGACACGGTCTTCTTTGGGGATGCCCACCGCATCGTAGAGCTGAAATCCACAGGTGCGCCGGCGGTCGCCGTAAACGCCGGAGTATTTTGCGGGCCAGTCGAGGTCCGGATTGGGCGGGGTGCCCTGGGTTGCGGTTTCGGTCATCAGGGCACGAAAACGCTCTGTCGCCTCTCCTTTGGTGATGGTGACCTGCCAGGGCTGGGCATTGCACCAGCTTGGCACGTGGCGGGCGGCATCGATGATCTGCGTGATCACATCTTCAGGGACCGGATCGGGTTTGAAGCCCCGACAGGAGTAGCGGTTTTGAAGGGTGTCCTTGAGCGCGTCGTAATGGGTCATGATTGTGCTGCCAGAAAGCCGATGATGCCTGCGGCAATCGCGCCGAGGATCACCGCGATGGTGATTTTGATGGCCGACCAGGGGCGTTCGCCCTGAACGCGGCCTGTGCGTCCGTTCACGACAAAGCGGTAGGTCTTGCCGCGGTACTTGTAGGCGGCCAGCCAGACCGGCAGCAGAATGTGCTTGAAGGTCAGCCCGCTGAGCTTTGTGTCGATGGCATGCACGCGCTGGCGGTCGCCGCCGATGTCGAATTTCACGTCACGCTCGATGACACGGTCCATATGCGCGCGGGCCTCGACAAAGCCGTCTTCGAGCGAGACGGCGTAGGCCTCGGCCCGAAAACCGGCAAGAAACTCAGGGGCATAGGGCTCCAGCGCGGAGAGGTCCCAGGGTTCAAGCGCGTCGGTGTATTTCTTGGGCAGGGAGCGCGAGGCGAGGACCAGCACATCGTCAAAGAAACGTGCCACGCGACCCGAGGCGGGGCGCCAGCGCACTTTGGGCACCTGGCGGGTCTCGCGCTTGCCGTTGCGGGTGACGGTTTGGGTCACGTAATACACCGTGCCGCGTTGGCCGGAGTAGCTGGAGCGGGTATCCGCGTCATAGGTCCAGTAGGGCACATAGATGCCCTGCATCCGGCGGCCCTTGCGGGCGTAGTCCTGCAGGCCGTTGGGCGCAAACCAGAGCGAGCCGAGCCAGTCTTTCATCGCGTCCCGCGCTGTTTCTTCGGTCAGGGCAAATGGCAGGACCGCCCGGGGCTTGATGTGGCGGTTGGTGCCAGTGTCCACAACAACAGGTGTGGCACAGAAAGGGCATTCGGTGGCGTGTTTGCCGTCATCGAACTCCACTTGCGCGGCACAGTTCGGGCAAGTGGTGACCCGGGTTTCTTCCATCTGGTCCGCTGGCAGATCGGCTTGCAGTCCCTTGCGCAGATCAAGTTCGGCGATCGGTTGGAAGTGAAATCCAGCGCCCTCGATGGCTTCGGTATTGCCGCAATGATCGCAGACCAATTGGGCTGCTTCGGGGGCATAGCGCAGGTCCGACCCGCAGGTGTCGCAGGGAAAGCGATGCTCGCTCAGCGGGGTGTCCTGTGTCAGCGTGTCGACCATGGCTCAGACATAGCGCTCTCTGATGGCAACTGCCAGCGGCGGGCGCTCACAAAAATCGGTGTAGCACGCGCGGGGCCATGATGCGCAGGGCGTTGTCACGCAGCTTCACGTGGCGCCAGATATGGAACGCCGCGTGGGTCATTGCGATGAGCGCCAGAAGATAGAACTCAAAGATGTGGATCTGGCCAATGATGTCGTTTGCCTCCTTCATGCCAAGTGGCGGTGCGATGGGCAGAAACCCTCCGGCTTTGAGCAGCCGGGATGAGGTGAGGCCAAGCAGGAAACCCGTGATTGCAACGCCGAAGAGGCCGTAGATCAACGTCTTGTGCAGGAGTTGATGTATGACACGGGCCCGGGGGCCAAGTTTGGGGCCGGGGCGGCTGGCCAGACCGCGGCGCATGTAGTCGGCTGTCCAGACCAGGCAGATGGTGACGAAAATCAGTGCAAGATTAGAGTGCAGCAGGAAAGCGGTTTGGCCAAAGGGCAAGACATCGTCAGGTGTGACCAGGATGAACCAGATCAGCAGTGGCACCATGGACCAATGCATGATCTTGAGCACCGTGCGGCGCTTCGGCAGGCGCGTCACGCTCCCGGTTTTGTTGACGGCGTTTTTGCGTCTGCGCAGCACCCGCAGTGCCAGATTACGCGCCCGGTGGGGGCGGTGGCAGGACGGTGAAGAGTTGCGCCAGTTCCATCACGTCTTCTGCCCTTTGCCAGCCGTCTTGACCGGGCGTCCAGACATAGGTTTCCCGGGTCAGCGCGCCGTCTGACGCCATGCGCCCGAGCGCGGCCTTGGAGAAGGGGCCCTTCGTCTCGCCGCCTTCGGCGATATGCCAGACATGTTCGATGGGGGGCGGTGGCGGAGGGATCATCTGGGGTTGGGCAGGGCTGTGTGGACGCGCGCCCCACGGTCCGGCTTGGGCGGCAGCGGCCTGTCCGATCTGCATTCCCAGACCGGCGCCCAGACCAGCCTGAATGGCGGCTGCGCCGCCGCCATCGCGGCCAAGTGCCTCGGCGGCCTGGAACTGCATGTATTCGTTGAGGTTTCCGATCACACCCATGGAGGAGCGCTTGTCCATTACTTCCTCCACCGCAGGCGGGAGGGAGATGTTTTCGATGTAGAGCTCTGGCAGGGACAGACCGTATTCACCGATCTGTTCTGCAATTTCCTTGCCGACAAGCTGACCCAGTTCCCGGGTATTGGCCGCCATGTCGAGGACGGGGATTTGCGCGCGTGCGATGGTGCGGGAGAACTCCTGCACGATGACATTGCGGATCTGATAGCTGATCTCGTCCATGGTGAATTCACCATCGGTGCCGACAATCTCACTGAGAAACCGCGCAGGATCGGCCACGCGCACGGAATAGGTGCCGAAGGCGCGCAGGCGGACGGGTCCGAACTCCGGATCGCGGACAATGATCGGGTTCTTTGTGCCCCATTTCAGATCGTTGAAACGGGTTGTGTTGACGAAGTAGACCTCGGACTTGAAGGGGCTTTTGAAGCCGTGATCCCAGTGCTGCAGGGTCGTGAGGATCGGCATGTTGTTGGTCTCAAGCATGTAGAGACCGGGCGTGAAGACGTCGGCCAACTGGCCTTCGTGGACAAAGACAGCGGCCTGACCTTCGCGGACGGTAAGCTTGGCCCCATATTTGATCTCATGCCCTTCGCGTTCAAACCGCCAGACCATGGTGTCACGGGTGTCATCCACCCAATGGATGACGTCGATGAATTCACCGGAGAGGAAATCGAAAATGCCCATGAGGTCAGTCCTTTACGTCGTGTTCTTTGGGGTCAAAGCGGTACGCCCATCACTTCGCGGGCGATGATGCGGGTGATTGGGGCGGCCTCGCGCGCGGACATGCCGGGGCGCAGGCGGTCGTCATAGAGCATCTTCAGCAGGAGCTCGTCATGCTCTGTCAGCAGAGCGAATTCGTCGTCGTCGTTGAAGATGGAAGGACGTGCGGCGGGGCTGTCATTGGCCAGGCCAAGGCCCTGGGCCAGTTCTTCGTGGATGCAGCTGAGGCGCAGCAGATCGGGGTTTTCGGCGCGGATCACCGCCACTGCGGCGGTATAGGTATTGGCGTCTGGACCAGCGGCATAGGCAGCCACGGCGCAATAGGTGTCCCGGCGCATGTCGCGCAGGGCACGCAGCGAGGCCGCGGTGATCCCAGGCACCCGTGACGCAACCTGAACAAGCGTATCGGCCCTGTCGTCTTCTGACGCGATGATCACAAAGAAGTTCGGCTCCCCAATGGCGGAGATGGGATGGCCGGTGGCGCGGGCAAGGCGACGGGCGTAACGGGTCACGTTGTCACTGTCCGCCTTTCGCTGAGAGGGTGGGACACCTTCGCCAAAGACAACTTCCATGCGGACGGGCATTGACCATCGCCGCAAGGGGCTTTCCCCGCCGCGGCCCACGAAATTGCCATCGTATTCGTTGAAGAACGCGATCTGTTCGAAATTGCGGGCCAGCATGTCGGGGGTGAAGGGCGTGTCGACGCCTCCACCGTCCTCGCGCAGCAGACCCTGGCCAAGCTGGGCGCGCTGCACCTGATTGAGGTATTGACGCAGCATGGCGCTTTTTTGCGACGTGGGGCGGGCGACCACGGGCGGTGGGGCAGCGGCGGCTGGGCGCGCCTGAGGCTTTAGCGATGGTTCCACCGGAGCGAAGAGATCGCAGCCGACGAGTGTCAGTGACGCGGCGAGTGCCGCGCCCCAACGCATCAACCTGTTTGACCCCCAGCGCACCAGTTTGTCCTAACCGGGCACCGCGCCGGAGGCGGTTTCACCCAGACCTGTTTTTTTTGCCTTTGCCGAGGCCAGTGTGTCACGCAGTTTGGCTTCCATCTCCTGCAGCTCTTTTTCGGCTGCCGCACGCTTGGCTTTGCCTTCGTCGGCGATCTGCAGGCTTTCTTCGATGGTTCCGATCAGATCGGCATTGGCCTGTTTCACAGCTTCGATGTCGAATACGCCCCGTTCCATTTCTTCGCGGATCATCTTGTTGCTGTCGCGCAGGTTTTTGGCGTTGGAGGTCAGCAATTCATTGGTCAAATCGTTGGCTTCACGCACAGCGGCGGCAGCTTCGGCTGAGCGCTGGATCGTGACGGCCTGGGCCAGCTGTGTCTCCCACAGGGGCACAGTGTTCACCAGGGTGGAGTTGATCTTGGTCACCAGTGATTTGTCGTTTTCCTGCACCAGCCGGATGGAGGGCAGGGACTGCATGGTCACCTGTCGGGTCAGCTTGAGATCATGCACGCGGCGTTCCAGATCATCCCGCGCCGCGCGCATGTCACGCAATTCCTGCGCTTTCATGACGGCCTGTTCTTCGGCGGCGCCTTCGACCTCTTTTTCCTTTGCGGGGATCACGGTGCTATCCAGCTCTTCAAGCTTGGCCTCGCCTGCGGCGATGTAGAGCGCCAGTTCATCATAGAATTGCAGCGTTTTTTCATAGAGCAGATCAAGCGACTTGATGTCCTTCAGCAGCGTGTGTTCGTGGCTGAGCAGGTTGTCGGTGATCCGGTCGATCTGGCCC
>CAYUSM010000045.1:0-16282 GCA_964447345.1 uncultured Sulfitobacter sp.
GTGGTCAAGATGGCGGAGTTCTGTCTGATCACACCGCCCATCGGGCTGAACTGTTTTGTGGTGGCAGGTGTCCGCGATGACCTCAAGGTGCAGGATGTGTTCCGCGGTGTGATGCCCTTCTTCGTGGCAGACGCGGTGACCATCGCCTTGCTGGTGGCCTTCCCGGGGATCGTACTTTGGCTGCCGTCACTTGCCGGTTAGGGCGGTGGCGGCCTCATTTGGCGGCTCTTCATCGTCCTCTCCGGACAGGAAGATGCCGACGGTGTGCAGAGGCTCGAAGTTTTCACAGATCACCTTGAAGACAACAAGGAACGGCACAGCGACCAATGCGCCGGGAATCCCCCAGAGCCACCCCCAGACCACAACGGTTAGAAAAACAGCGACCGTATTCATCGCAAGGCGACGGCCAACCAGCCACGGCGTGATCAGCTGACCTTCGATCCCGGTCAGGACCTGATAGCCCAGTGGCGCGAGCAGCGCATAGCCGAGGCTGTCAAATTCCACGATGGCGAAAGCGCCGACCAGAATGGCCCCAATGAACCCTCCCAGATAAGGCAGGAAATTCAGCAAAGCGGCGGCGATGCCCCAGACGTAAGCGTTTGGCATGCCGAGAGCCGCCAGATAGATCGCGAGCGCGAACCCCAGACCCGCGTTGATCAAAGAGATCGTCAGCAGATAGCGGGAAACACGTTGTTCAATGTTGTAGACCGTGCTGAGCGCGCGCTTCTTGCCGGTCATTGTAGGAAAGGCCTGCACAAGCTTGCGGTAGAAGAGCTGGCCTGACGACAGCAGGAACAGTGCCAGAATGAGCGTCACTGCCAGTGTGGCACCAACGCGCGTCACCGTGTCAAAGGCGGAATCCAGCAATCCCGGTTGTTTGACGATCACCTCTTGTGCAACTGCGCCGCCGGTGCCGATCTCTTCCACTTCTTCGGTTGCGTTGCGGACTTCTTCGACCGCTTCGGACATGGTGCTGAGCTTGGACCGGATTTCTGCCCCCATTTTGGGGATGTCGTCGCTCCATGCCGCCACTGTACCGGCTGAGCCGCCGATCACGCCGAGGATCACAAAGCCCGTCGCAAAGATCAGACCAATGGCCGACACCGAGTGAGGGATTCCGATGCGGAAAAGGCTCCGTGACAGCGGACTGAGTGTTAGCGCGAGCAGAAAACCAAGAACAATCGGCAGAATAAGATCACGTGCAAAGTAGGCGCTGGCCAGCAGCGATATCAGTACGAGCACCCGCAATGATCGCTTGATTGATGTGGTGTCTTCCAAGGCAGCTCCCCCGTGCGACGACGTCGCATCCTTCGAAAGATAACCGCCAAGTCCCGGTTTGGTTCAAATATTTTATGCGCCCAAGGTACTGCCGCGTACGGCGTGTGTCGTGATCACGTAGCGGCCCGTTGCAATGGCTCGGGAGCTATAGGACAACAGGGAACGCGCGGCCATGTTGGCATGTTCTGGGGAGGATGCGGTGCAATACCATCTGAACGGATATCGCAGCGGCGATCCATCGGTGTCACCTGCCGTGGATGACGTCGTAAGATCGCCGGAAGACGTCGATGTGTTGATCGTGGGGTGTGGCCCGGCCGGTCTGACATTGGCAGCGCAATTGGCGGCCTTTCCGGACATCGTCACCCGGATTGTCGAACGCAAGGATGGGCCTTTGGAGGTGGGGCAGGCGGATGGTATTGCCTGCCGATCCATGGAGATGTTTCAGGCTTTCGGATTTGCAGAGCGTGTTAAGAAGGAAGCTTACTGGGTCAATGAGGTCGCCTTTTGGCGGCCGGGTGAGCAGGGTACAGCCTTGGTGCGTGCCGATCGTATCCAGGACGTGGAGGACGGTCTGTCAGAGATGCCGCACACAATCCTCAATCAAGCGCGCGTGCATGATTTCTATCTTGAGGTCATGCGCAACGGTCCTCGTAGGTTGGAACCCGACTATGGCTGGACGCTGGTCGATCTTCGCCGTGACGACGCGGTAGACTATCCTGTGACCGCCCGTTTCGAGGCGGCTGACGGCAAGGCGCAAAGGATCAATGCGCGCTACGTGGTGGGCTGCGATGGGGCACGCAGTACCGTACGCAAGGCAATGGGTCACAGCCTTAAGGGAGAAGCCGCAAGGCAACTTTGGGGCGTGATGGATGTGCTGGCGGTCACGGACTTCCCGGACATCCGGCTGAAGGCTGCCATCCAATCCGCGGATCACGGCAGCATCCTCATCATCCCGCGCGAAGGCGGCTATATGGTCCGGCTCTACATTGAGCTGGATGAGTTGCATGGGGAGGAGCGGGCATCGGACCGGAACGTCACACCCGAGATGCTGATCCAGAAGGCGCAGGCAATCCTGTCGCCCTACAGTTTGGATGTGAAGGAAGTGGCGTGGTGGTCGGCCTACGAGATCGGGCAGCGGGTCTGCGATGCCTTTGACGATGCAACGGAAGACACCGAACCGCGCCTCTTCATCGCAGGCGACGCCTGCCACACCCACAGCCCAAAGGCAGGGCAGGGCATGAATGTCTCTATGGCCGATACCTTCAATCTGGGCTGGAAGCTGGCGTCCGTGCTCCGCGGGCAAGCCGTGCCAGCGGTGCTGCGGACATATTCTGAAGAAAGGCAGGCCAAGGCGCAGGAGCTGATCGATTTTGACCGTGACATGGCGCGGCTCTTTAGCGCGAAGCCCCGCGATGCGGAGGAAGCGGCCCAGTTTCAGCGCTATTTCAAGAAGCACGGGCGGTACACCGCTGGCGTGGAAACGTGCTACGCCCCGTCGCTGATCACCGGGGCAGGGGATCATCAAGGGCTGGCGCGCGGCTATCCGGTGGGCAGGCGGTTTCATTCAGCACCGGTCATTCGGCTCGCCGATGCCAAGCCGATGGAGCTGGGGCATATGCTGGTGGCAGACGGACGCTGGCGACTGGTGATTTTTGCCCCAGCTGACGATGCTGGCGGGGAGGGAGGTGGGGTGTCAGACTTATGTGACCACCTGCGGAATGATCCGGGCAGTCCGATCAACCTTGCAAATAGAAATGGTGCTGACTTCGACGATGTGATCGACCTTCGCGCCGTCTTCCAGCAGGGGCATCGCGAACTGACCCCTGCGGAGATGCCGTCCCTCCTTTTGCCCACGAAGGGGCGTTATGGGTTAAGGGATTATGAGAAGGTCTTTTGCGCCGATCCGATGCGCGACATTTTTGAGATGCGCGGGATTGATCGCACGGCGGGAGCTTTGATCGTCGTGCGCCCAGATCAGTTTGTTGCTGAGGTTCTGCCGATAGAAGACCATGCTTCTCTGACCAGCTTCTTCGAAAGGTTCATGCTCCGCTCTGGCTGACAGCTTACGGCGCACAGGTGCGTGGCATCTTGGGACCGGTTGCCCTCTCGCGCTGCGGGTCCATATCTGTTATCGCGCGACGCACTTTGAATGCCACGCGCGAAAGCCAAAGGTCGAAACCACCAGATCATGCTTCTTGAACAGCACGCAAAACTCTCTGTCGCTCCGATGATGGATTGGACCGACCGCCACTGCCGGTACTTGCACCGGTTGCTGAGCCGTCATGCGCTGCTTTACACCGAAATGGTAACGGCACCTGCGCTGGTCCGCGGTGGCGCGCTGCATTTGCTGGAGCATGACGTGGCAGAGCATCCGGTGGCGCTGCAGCTGGGAGGTTCTGATCCCAAAGAGCTCGCACTGGCAGCGCGGCATGGGGCGGACGCGGGGTATGACGAAATCAACCTGAACGTTGGCTGTCCGTCGGACCGTGTGCAATCAGGGTGTTTTGGCGCGGTTCTGATGGAACAGCCGGGGTTGGTGGCGGATTGTGTGGCCGAAATGATTGCGGCGGTAGATGTGGATGTCACGGTGAAATGCCGGATCGGTGTGGATGATCAGAACCCAAACGAGGTGCTGCCAGAGTTCCTTGCGCGGATCGTGGCGGCGGGCGTGACACGGGTGACCATACATGCGCGCAAGGCTTGGTTGCAGGGACTCAGCCCCAAGGAGAACCGCGATATCCCGCCTTTGGACTACCCTTTGGTGCAGCAGATGAAGGGGTATTTCCCCAACCTGCACATTTCGATCAACGGGGGCATCACGTCGCTGGATCAGGCGGAGGCGTTTCTGGACAGCGGCCTGGATGGCGTGATGATCGGGCGGGCGGCCTATCACCAGCCCGCAGATATCCTTTGCCAGGCCGATAGGCGCATCTACGGGCAGGGCAGCGACAGCAGTGCGGAGGAAGCGGTGCGTGGCATGATACCTTACATTGAGGCGCATCTGACTGCTGGCGGCAGGCTCAACCAGATCACGCGGCATATGCTCGGGCTTTTTGCGGGGCGTCCCGGTGCGCGGGCTTGGCGGCGGACACTTTCCGAAGGGGCATCGCGCCCCGGTGCGGGGCCAGAACTGGTCCTGGAGGCACTGGCCGAGATCGAAGGGCTGGCAGCCCGGCAAGAAGCCGTATAGCAACGCGCGGAACCGACCGGAGACAGCCTGATGCCCGATACGATGCTTCTGATCCAGATGGGTCTTTTGTTGATGGCCATCGGCGCATTTGCCGGGGTGCTGGCAGGGCTGCTGGGTGTCGGTGGCGGCATCGTCTTGGTGCCAGCGTTTTTCTATGCTTTCCAGACACTTGGGTATGACGGCCCGCAGCTGATGCAAATGTGTCTGGCGACCTCTCTTGCGACGATCATTGTGACCTCCGTCCGTTCGGTGCTGAGCCATAACAAGAAAGGTGCCGTTGACTGGGACATCCTGCGCGGCTGGGCACCGGGCATCGTGATTGGTGCGGTCCTGGGGATGTTGGTTGTCGCGCAACTTCGGTCAAACACCTTGCAAGCGATCTTTGGCGTGCTGGCCCTGATTGTTGGTCTGTACATGGGGTTGGGCCGCGCGGAATGGCGGCTTGGGCCGGTGATGCCTTCAGGTATTCGCCGCGCGCTCTTTTCGCCACTGGTGGGTTTCATGTCGGTCCTGATGGGGATCGGGGGGGGCAGTTTCGGCGTGCCTTTGATGAGCCTTTACAACACGCCCATTCACCGCGCGGTGGCGACAGCGGCGGGATTTGGGGTGCTGATTGCAGTGCCATCGGTCATTGGGTTTCTGTTTGTGCCGATGTCGTCAGGACAGCCGCCTTTGACGGTGGGCACAGTGAACCTGATCGCCTTTGGTATCATCATCGCCATGACGCTGATCACCGCCCCCTGGGGCGTGAAGCTGGCGCATGCGATGGATCCAAAACCGCTCAAGCGGGTCTTTGCTGTGTTCCTGATACTTGTTGCGCTCAACATGCTGCGTAAGGCGGTGGGGTGGTAGGGGACGGATATGTCGTCTTTGACACTGACCCAGCTGTCAGGCGCTGGGCAGAGGCTGCGCACAGGCTGGCGTGCAAGATATCGGCTGATCCGGTGGTGCGGGCCGCCAATCTGAGACATGGTGAGACATGGTTTGTCGGGGTGGATGCGCTGCCAAATGCGGTGGACGGGTCGATTGACGGTGTGTCTTTGGGGGGACCCTGGCGTGACCATGTAGCAGCGCCTCAGGCATGGCATCCTGCACAGCTCTCAATTGTGTTTCCCGGATATCCGGGGCAAGACCCGGATGAAAGTGATGCCAACCACCGTTACCGGATCACACGCCATGCTGCGCATGTTGACGGCTTGCTGCCTATGGGGCCAGACCGCCGCCGGTATCTGCAGGAGCCACATGCCTTTGTCCTTGGATTGCCGTTGAATGTGGCGGACGCGGCACCGCTGATGGTCTGGCCGGGCAGTCACAGGATCATGGGGGATGCTTTTCGCGCCGCCATTGGCGATCAGTCCCCGACAGAGGTCGATGTGACCGAGGCCTATCAGGCCGCGCGCCGTAGTGTCTTTGAGCGCCTCAAGCCCGTTCCCATCATCGGGAAGCCGGGTCAGGCGATTCTACTGCATCGACATTTGCTCCATGGAGTTGGGACTTGGCAGGAAGGCCAGTCCGCGCCGCCTGAAGGCCGGATGATTGCATACTTTCGCCCGCAGTTCAGCGCAGTGGACTGGCTCGCGCCCGAGTAAACCTGACAAAAACAGACCGCACAAAGACCCTGTCCGTGCCCCATTGTTGCCAAAACCGACACGATATTTAGCCTCACTTACCGTGAACCGGGACATTGGAACGATGGCAGCACTCATCACAGGCACATGTGGCACCTTGGCCTACTGGGATAGCGCACCGGCAACAAAGACCGGACGCGCCTTTGGGCCAAGGGGCAACTTCCACAAACCCCAACTGACCAGCTTTGCCGGACTCAGCGCCTTTGCCGCGAATGGCAACCATCCGCCTTCCGATTTTGATGGGGCAGTGACATGGGATGCAGGGATGCACCTGCTGTTCAGAATTGCGGGTGTTACCTAATAATCCCTGAGCGCGTCAGTAATCAGCACGTACGTCAATCGGCACTGTCGCACTGATGAAGCGGTCCCGAACCAAGTCGTTTGAGCAAAAGAAGAAGGCTTTTAAGCCCCACGCGCCAGGCGTGCGGCACGTCCGCCCCGGCGCTGGCGCAATTGGCTGACACGCGTGGGCAACTCATTCATGATCTCGCGCCGTTCTACCGGCGTCATCTTGGACCATCGCGTGATCTCATCAATCGAGCGCAGACAGCCCGTACAAAGCCGTGCTTCGGGGTGTACGACGCAAATCTTGATGCAGGGGCTTTCCACCTCTTCACGCCTCCAGACGGTATCGCTCAATTCTCTGCTCCCTCATCGCGCAGAACTCTTAGCCGGTCCAGCACCCCTTGAAGGATATAACCAGCCGCAACATGATCAATCACCTCTGCGCGACGTTTTCTGGTCGTATCCGCCTCTAACAGTGCCCTTTCTGCCGCAACGGTAGAAAGCCGTTCGTCCCAGAAAGTGATGGGCAAGGGCGCGAGGCGATCAAAGTTGCGCGCAAAGGCGCGGGTGGATTGGCAGCGGGGACCTTCTGAGCCGTCCATATTCCGGGGCAGACCGAGGACAAGACCGCCGATCTGACGCTCTTCAATGATCTCTGAAAGCCGCGTGGCATCAACGCCGAATTTCTTGCGCCGGATGGTTTCCAGGGGCGTGGCAACGCTGAGGAATTTGTCGGTCACAGCAACACCGATGGTCTTTTCGCCCAGATCAAGTCCGATCAGCGAGCGCATTGGCGGGATGGCGGCGGCGAAATCCGCCATCTCTTCAAAAATCATTCCGCGACGCCCGCCTGCTGACCTGCGGCGCGGATGGTGTCGACGGCGCCAGGCTCCCCCTCAAAGACTTCCATCGCGTTGTCAAAGACGGCGCGCGCCTGGCTGGGGTTGCCCATGATGGCGAGCGAGGTGATCAACCGCGCCCAGTCGCGGGGTGGGCCGCCTTCGGTGGCCAGCCGGTTGGAAAGCCCCTCAACCATACCACCGATCATTTCCATGCGCTCTTCTGGCGTCATTTCGGCCGCCGCCTCAAGGTCCTCGGCGGAGGGGCCGGGCGCGGCACCGGTTCCAATGGCCGGGATGGTGTAATTGACACCAGCCAGCTGTGCGACGGTTTCAATCTGGCTCAAGATCGGCTCGATCCAGGGTGCGTCCTCCGGTCCCCGTCGCAGCAGCGCATCCCAAAGGCGGAAAGCAATATCGGGGCGTCCTGTCTGGATCATCATCAGGCCGAGGTAATAGCGCGCCCGTTCGTCAGCTTCGTCTTCGGCAAGTGCTGCTCGAAACGCGCTCTCGGCCTCTGGGGAGACATAGCCACCTGCCGCCATCACCAACAGCTCGCCATAATCCGAGATGTCATCGGCAGAAAGGTCTTCCCCCTTGATCCGCAAAACGTCTTGCTGGGCCTGTGCCGCGGCAACAAAATTGCCGATCCGTGCCTCATTCTGCGCCAAGAGCACATGGCCCTGCAGATCATTCGGACGCCCCGCCACGGTTTCGCGCAGCTTTTCCATCAGCGTGCTGAACTCTTCGCTCAATTCTTCTTGCGGCACAAAGGGAGGGAGGCTGTCGACAGCGGTTTGCTGATCGGGACGGTTTTCGCGCATCTGTTCGGCAAAGGCGATGCGGTCTTCAAGCGCCAGATCGCCATATCCGGGCTGTCCGATCCAAGTGTAAAGCGCAAGACTACCGCCGATCAATGTGAGTGCCACAAGAGCAATCACGGCGCGGGGCGCTTGCGTTGCGGCTGCGTCCTGAGATGATCGATTGCCGTCTGCCGCAAGTATACGGCGCGAGATTTCAGTCCGCGCCCGCTCCGCGTCCTCTGCACCGATCACACCGCGCGCGACGTCGCGTTCGACCTCCGCCAATTGATCGCGGTAGACCTTGAGGTCAAACTCCGCTGCGTCCGCCACAGCTGCATCCCCTGGCCGCAGCATGCCGCGCGCAAGCATCAGCACGACCAAAGCCGACAGTGCGACAATGATGATCCAGAAAACCATGGACGGCCCATTCTCCCGTATTCACAGGGTATCTAAGGGTTAATCGGGCCGGACAAAAGGGCGCAAACGACCAATCCTCTGCGACACTCACGCCCAATTGCGCCCCATGTCGCAAAATTGATAACAAGTGCCGTGGGCAGTATCCTTTTTTCTGTCCATCCGGCCAGAACTGGCTGAGCTATTTCGGCCCTCGAATCCCGCGGGCAATTTGCCGTTTCAGGAAAGAGCGACATGAAGAAGTATTCCGTCTTTGCCGTTGCCCGCGAGGCCATGCGCCACCATACCGGCTGGGATCGTGCCTGGCGCGATGCGCAGCCCAAGGCGAAGTATGATGTGATCATCATCGGGGCAGGGGGGCATGGTCTTGCGACCGCCTATTACCTTGGCAAGAATTTCGGGATCACCAATGTCGCGATCCTTGAGAAAGGCTGGCTGGGCGGTGGCAACACGGGTCGCAACACGACGATCATCCGTTCGAACTATCTGCAGGACCCTTCGGCAGCGATTTACGAGAAGTCGCGCTCGCTTTACGAGACAATGTCTCAGGACCTTAACTACAACGTCATGTTCTCGCCCCGTGGTGTGATCATGCTGGCCCAGACGGAACACGAGGTGCGGGGCTACAAGCGCACGGCACATGCCAATGCGCTGCAGGGAGTGCAGACGGAATGGATTGACGCCAGCAGGGTCAAGGAACTCTGCCCGATCATGAACATCGACGGGCCGCGCTATCCGGTGCTGGGCGGCCTTTGGCAGGAACGCGGCGGCACCGCGCGCCACGATGCGGTGGCCTGGGGCTATGCGCGGGCATGTTCAGACATGGGTATGGATGTCATCCAGAAATGCGAAGTCACGGGCATCCGCCAGGAAGGTGGCAAAGTCACAGGTGTGACGACGAACCGGGGCGATATCGCCTGTGACAAGCTTGGGATCGTGGTGGCTGGCCACTCCGGTCATCTGGCGGATATGGCGGGCTTCCGTCTGCCAATTGAGTCAGTCGCCTTGCAGGCGCTTGTTTCCGAACCCATCAAGCCCTGCATGGACATTGTTGTGATGGCCAACACGGTCCATGGCTATCTGTCGCAGTCTGACAAAGGCGAGATGGTCATCGGCGGCGGGACCGATGGCTACAACAACTATACGCAGCGCGGGTCCTTCCACCATATCGAGGAAACGGTACGTGCGTTGATCGAGACTTTCCCGATGCTTTCGCGCCTCAAGATGCTGCGGCAGTGGGGCGGGATCGTTGATGTGACAGGCGATCGGTCGCCGATCCTGTCGAAGACACCGGTCGAGAACGTTTTTATCAACTGTGGCTGGGGGACAGGCGGGTTCAAGGCGATCCCCGGGTCCGGCTGGGGCATGGCGGAATTGATGGCCAAAGGGCATTCGCCGTTGACAGATGCCTTTGGTCTGGAGCGGTTTGTCGAAGGACGTTTCATTGATGAATCCGTGGCTGCGGGAGTGGCGCATTGAAGCCTTTTCGCAAACCCACGTCGGCGAAAAACGGAAAAGTTCGGAACTTCTCCGCTGAGCGACGTGTTGACTGTGCAGAACCTGAATTGAAAGGGAATGTACAATGGCCAATCCAGAGCACACTGTATCTGAGCGCAATACGACCACCACTACAACCACGTCCGGCGGTGCCGGTATCGGGATCATCGTGGGCGCGCTTGTCGTCGTGGTCGGCATCCTTGCGTACTTCGTCTTCGGCGGCGAGACAGACGGCGGCTCCAGCGACGTCAACGTCACGATTGAAGGCGCAGGCGACGCCGTTGAAGGCGCTGCACAAGCTGTTGAAGACACTGCGGAATCCGTCAGCGGCGGCGCAGCAGCGTCGGACTAAGACGACTGTAACAGACATCATATTTGGTGTACCGGCTGGCTTCCGTGCGGAGGCCAGCCTTTTTCGTGCGTCGGCCAGACTTGGCTCAAACGGCAGCTTTCGCGACAAATCCCTTGATTTGATGGTCCCTGAGTTCATGCTTTTCGCATCCCACAGAAAGGATGCACTATGGCACAGGAAACCATTCACAACGGTGGATCGCGGCGCGGTATCGTCATTGCGCTTGTGGTTCTGGCGGTCTTTGTCCTGGGGATCGCGATGCTTGGCAACGGCTCCCGCCCAAGCGACAGCACGCCGGGCACAACCGTCATATCGGAATAAGCCTGCCGGTCGTTTGCCGCGCGCCAAGCTGGCGCGCCGCGCACAATCAAATCTGACAAAGACGCCCCGGTATGTCGGGCCGCGTCCTGCTCAGGTCAGTCCCAAATCCCTAGAAAATGCCACCGCCGTGCGGCGGATTGGACACCGAGATTTCGGCGCGCAGTTTCTCAGCCTCGGTATAGGCTGCCCGGTTTCTGTCGCGCACAGGATCGGGGCCAGTGTCATGGCGCATTCTGCGTCCCTTGCGTCTTTCGTAAATCGCAAGCAGCACGGCAATAGTCGTGATTGCGCCCAAAGAATACATGATCCACGTCATGCAATTGATGTGGTGCCTCACCCTCATCACTTCAAGCAAGGAGCGGCACCATGCTGAGCATCCATTGCCCCAATTGCGGTGTTACGGCCGAAGAGACCGAGTTTCACGCACATGGAGAGGCGCATCTGACGCGCTATGGTCCGGGCTCCACCGATGATCAGTTCGAAGCCTACCTCTTCATGCGCCGAAACCCCAAGGGGGTCCATTTTGAACGGTGGCGTCACCAGTATGGCTGCGGCAAGTGGTTTCATGTGGCGCGCTGCACCATGACGCTTGAGGTCTTTGGCAGCTACTCCGCGCAGACCTATGCGCCGCCCGAGGACATCATCGAAAAGATCAAGGATCGCCGTCCGGATTGGGACAGCGCCAAGATCATGGCCTGATCCGGTTGCATCCGATGCCCCTTCACACACCCAGAATTCATCACATCGACCAAGGTTTGCGCATATGAGCACCCGCCTCGCTTCAAAAGGTCGCCTGATCGACACCTCGAAACCGCTAAACTTCACGTTCAATGGCAAGAAAATGCGGGGCTACGCGGGCGATACGCTTGCCTCCGCGCTGCTGGCCAATGACCAGATGCTGATGGGGCGGTCGTTCAAGTATCACCGACCGCGCAGTGTTGTGGCCTCTGGTGCCGAAGAGCCGAACGCGCTGGTGAACTTGGGTGAAGAGGGCCGCTTTGAACCCAACCAGCGCGCCACAACCACGGAGCTTTATGACGGCCTAACGGCGACAAGCCAGAACCACTGGCCAAGCCTTGAGTATGACGTGGGAGCCATCAACACCCACCTCAGCCGTTTTCTGCCCGCTGGCTTCTACTACAAGATGTTCATGTATCCGCGCAGCTTCTGGAAACATGTCTATGAGCCCTTCATCCGGCATTCTGCGGGCCTGGGCAAAGCACCCAAGGCACGCGACGAGGATACCTACGAACATTTCTATACGTTCTGTGACATCCTGATTGTCGGTGGCGGTGTCGCCGGTTTGCAAGCCGCGTTGACTGCAGGACAGGCGGGTGCGCGGGTCATTCTGTTGGAACAGACGGATCACTGGGGTGGTCGTGCGCCGGTCGACGGGGGCAGCATTGATGGCGCGCCTGTGGATAAGTTCGTGGATGAAATCCTGCAACAGCTTGAAAGCATGGAAAACGTTGAAATGCGCCTGCGCACCATGGGGGCAGGGGTATACGACCACGGCTATGCGCTGGGATACGAACGGCTGACAGATCATGCGCCCGAAAAGGGCGGGCCGCGTCACCGTCTCTGGCGCATCCGCGCGTCGCAGATCATCACAGCGACCGGCGCAATCGAACGCCCGTTGAGTTTTGCGGGCAATGACATCCCCGGTGTGATGCTGGCATCTGCCGTTCGCGACTATGTCACAGACTATGGTGTCTCGATTGGGGACCGCACCGTTGTCGTGACGAACAATGATAATGCGTATCTCACAGCGATTGCGCTCAAGGAGGCTGGACTGGATGTGCCGGTTATCCTTGATGCGCGGGTGCTGCCGGAGGATCGCGGCCTGGTCGCACAAGCCAAGGCATTGGGCATCCGTGTGATGATGGCGCATGGCATTGCCAGCGTAAAGGGCGGTAAGCGGGTGACTGGCGTACAGGTTTGTGCGCAGGCAGGCGAGGGCGCGGTGCTGGAAGAGATCGCCTGCGATGCGGTTGCGATGTCCGGCGGCTGGTCTCCGGTGGTGCACCTTTGGTCGCACTGTGGTGGCAAGTTAAGATGGGACACAACCCATGCTTGTTTCGTGCCTGATGTGGATAATCCACCGACCGGGTCGGATGGTATGGGCTTTGTCACACCGGCCGGTGCGGCCTCCGGCATGTTTGCATTGGACGACGTTTTGCACGACGCACATGCAGCAGCCGAGGGCGTTGTGACCAGCCTTGGCATGAAATGTGCCAAGGGCGTGATCGCTCCGGTCGCGGAGCGGCGCGAGGAATCGCCCATGATGCCGGTCTGGATGATGCCGCAGGGCGCCACTGCCAAGCTGCGCGAGAAATCGTGGCTGGACTACCAGAACGACGTGAAAGTTTCCGACGTCCGGCTGGCCGCGCAGGAAGGTTTTGTCTCGGTCGAGCATGCCAAGCGCTACACCACGCTGGGCATGGCAACCGATCAGGGCAAGCTGAGTAATATCAACGGCTTGGCAACCCTTGCTGGCGCGCTGGATGCCGAGATCCCTGCGGTGGGCACCACGACATTCCGCCCGCCTTATCATCCGATCTCGCTTGCCTCGATTGCAGGGGAAGCCAAGGACCACGTCTTCCAGCCTATCCGACGCACACCCATGCATGACTGGCACGAGGCCAATGGCGCGGAGTTTGAACCTGTGGGGCAGTGGCGCAGGCCCTACGCCTTCACCCGTGGGCACGAAAGCGTGCAGGACGCGGTGATGCGGGAGGTCAAGAACACCCGCGAGAAGCTGGGTCTGTTGGACGCCTCCACCCTGGGCAAGATCATTGTGAAGGGGCCGGATGCAGGCAAGTTTCTCGACATGATGTACACCAACATGATGTCCACGCTGAAAGTCGGTAAATGCCGCTATGGCCTGATGTGCTCTGAAAACGGTTTCCTGATTGATGATGGTGTCGTGGCGCGCATTGATGAGGACACATGGCTTTGCCATACCACCACCGGCGGGGCGGACAGCATCCATGGTCACATGGAAGAATGGCTGCAGACTGAATGGTGGGACTGGAAAGTCTACGTCGCCAACGTGACCGAGCAATATGCGCAGGTCGCTGTCGTCGGCCCCAACGCCCGCACTGCATTGGAACGATTGGGCGGCATGGATGTCTCCAAGGAGGCGTTGGGTTTCATGGAATGGGCGGATGGCGAACTGGGCGGCTTCAAGGTCCGCGTCTACCGCATCTCCTTCTCGGGTGAGCTTTCCTATGAAATCGCCGTAGATGCCGGCCACGGGCAGGCCTTCTGGGATGCGCTGCTGGCGGTTGGGAATGATCTGGGTGTGATGCCTTATGGCACGGAATGTCTGCACATCATGCGGGCTGAGAAAGGCTTCATCATGATCGGGGATGAAACCGATGGTACGGTGATCCCGCAGGACCTTGGACTCAACTGGGCGATCTCCAAGAAGAAAGAGGACTACCTGGGCAAACGCGCGCAGGAGCGCAGCCATATGACCGACCCCAACCGCTGGAAACTGGTGGGGCTTGAGACGGTGGATGGTTCCGTGCTGCCAGATGGGGCCTATGCGCTGGGCGAAGGCACAAACGAAAACGGTCAAAAGAACATGATCGGACGCGTGACCTCCACTTATCACTCGCCAACGCTGGACAAGGGGATCGCCATGGGGCTGGTCCACAACGGTCCGGATCGGATGGGCGAAGTGCTGAGTTTCCCCGGGACGGACGGCAAGACCTACGAGGCCAAGATCGTTGATCCGGTCTTTTACGACAAGGAAGGGGAGAAGCAGAATGTTTGATCCTGTGACCGCCTTGAAAGGGGCCGCTGATCCAAGCGGCTTTGCCTCTGTTACCGAATTGGGCCCGCTCGGCATGATCACTCTGCGCGGCGATCTCAGCGAGAAAACGATCACCAAGGCGGCTGTGGCGGCTGGTGGTGTGACTTTGCCCGACCAGCGCATGTGCAACACCGAAGGGGAGCGCGGCATCGCCTGGATGTCACCAGATGAGCTGTTGCTGATGTGCCCCTATGCCGAGGTCCATGACCGCTTGACTGATCTGCAAGGGAAGCTGGCAAAGCATCACGCGCTGGCGGTCAACGTCTCTGATGCGCGTGCGGTGTTTCAGGTCACTGGTGATAACGTCCGCGAGGTTGTCGCCAAGCTCGCGCCGGTGGATATGCATAGCGATGCCTTCACCCCCGGCATGTTCCGCCGCACGCGCTTTGCGCAAGTGCCCGCTGCTTTCTGGATGCCGGATGAGGCCACCGTCCATATCGTCTGCTTCCGGTCCGTCGCGCAATATATGTTTGACGTGCTGAATGTGGCTGCGCAGGCAGGTTCAGAGGTTAATCACCTGGGATAGGTCCTTTCGTCACAATCGCGCCAAAGTTGTTTTCTAGGACCAGAGACAACTGAAGTAGAAGCCGAGTGTGCCGATGTCAAAACCAACACGATCCATTTCACCATTGCGCCGCGTCCTCTTGGCGCTAGGGCTTTCTGTTTTGCCGGCGCAAACGGCAGGTGCGGGCGTGCTCTACACCTGCGACCTGCAGGCGCAGCACGCACTGGGATGGGTGTCGCCCAAAATGAGCGTGGTTGTGCAGGACAGCGGTCAGGTGGTTGTCGCCGATGGTCCGACGCTGCATTTTCTAGGCGGACCCGCCGCCGCGCAGGCCACACGCCGCGGTGATAATTTGCGCCTGACCTGGAACATCGCGAATGCCAAGGATGACCGTGGGCAATATGTGCCGACGATGAAATACGTGGCCGTCCTGAACACCAAGACCATGCGTATCGATGTCACGGCCCGTCCCGTTGGCCCACCGCAGCGTTTCCTGGGCAAGGGCGTCTGCAAGAGCCGTAAGGGCTAGGCACACCAGCTTGCTGCTCGTGCAGCGTGAGGAGCGGCAGTACAAATAATTGTCAGCCGGGGCGGTGGAGCTTGTGATTTGGGTCCGCACCGTTAGGTATGGGGCAGGACTGAACCTGAGTACCCCATGCGCCCCGCTGCCATCCTGCCTGCCGCACTTGCCGTGACAATCGCTTTCGCAACACCCCAAGCCGAGGCGGGGACGGGGTTTCTGTACGATTGCGACATGGCTGACCCTGATCGTGGGTTTGGCTGGATATCGCCCAAGATCGCTCTTGTCCTGCCCGGCGATGGTACCGTGACCGTAATTGACGCGCTGACGCTGACATTCGCGGAAGAACCGGTCGTTGGCCGCATCCTGCGCGACAACGACAGCAGGTTGATCGTCAAATGGACGCTCGACAACGTCCGTGCGGACACCGGGCGCAGCTTTGCCTATTTTGACTACCGCGCCTCAATCAGCAAGAGCACCGGCGCATTGGAGCTGACAGCGGGCCCACGGACGTTTGACACCGGGCTGCGCGGCGAGGGAACCTGCCGAAAGCGAACTGAATAGCGCAAACGGCAGCCAAATCGAGCGGATCGACCTTGACGAAAGGCCCTTGCGCACTCCATTTGACCTAAGGAAACACCAAATTTTCAGGAGGCCCACACAATGGCTTTTTCACTTCCCGATCTTCCCTACGCACACGACGCTCTGGCATCCAAAGGAATGAGCGCCGAGACGCTGGAGTTTCACCACGACAAGCACCACAACGCCTATGTCGTGAACGGGAACAAGGCGATTGAGGGCACCGAATGGGAGGGCAAGTCCCTCGAAGA
>CAYUSM010000046.1:0-16025 GCA_964447345.1 uncultured Sulfitobacter sp.
AGGTCGGTGATCTGCTGGATGATGTTCACGTTGGAGTTCTCAAGATACCCCTGCCGGGTGATGCCAACGCCCGGGGAGCCCGGCGTAACCTCGACGGGCTCACCCGAAGCGGCGGTTGCCTCCATCAGGTTGTCACCGACTGGCTTGAGCCCGGCCTCGTTGAGGAAAGTGGCAAAGGTCAGCTGACCCAGTTCCACCGGGTCAGGATCATTTTCCACATAGGCCATCACCACGCCTTCCTGATTGATCTCAATCTGGCGGGTGAGTTCCGGGACCACGATGGCGGGCTCAACCTCGTAGCCGTTCAGGCTGACAAGCTGGCCTTCAGCGCTGAGTTGAAAGTTGCCGTCCCGGGTATAGGCCTGCGACCCATCAGGACGGTTGACGATAAAGTATCCACGTCCGTCGATGGCCATATCCGTCTGGTTGTCGGTCTGGATCAGCCCGCCTTGCGTGTTGTGCCGGATCACCCCGGCGGCCTGCACGCCAAGGCCGATGTCTGTGCCGACGGGTCGTGCGGTGCCTTCTTCGGACGTCAGTGTGCCGGCGCTGGCCACGCTTTGATAGATCAGGTCCTGAAAGGCGGCGCGGCCGCTTTTGAAGCCTGTGGTGTTGGCGTTTGCGATGTTGTTGGCAATGACATCGACGTTGTTTTGTTGCGCCAGCATGCCTGTTGCGGCGATCCCAAGTGCTTTCATGATACTACCCCCTTTTTATCTTTAGGACGATCGACCCAACCGCTGAATTGCGGATTTCGTCAGGTCGTCATCCTGGCTCATCAGTTTGACTGAATTCTCGTAGGCGCGCTGAATGTCGATCAGCCGCGTCATCTCCAGCACCGCCTCGACATTGCTGTTCTCAACAAATCCCTGTTTGACATAAGGGTTATCGAGCGGTTGCGGGGCGGCGGCATTGCTGGGGATTTGATACATGCCACCGCCCAAGGGCACCATGCGCGCGCCCTGTTCGATTGAGAGCACACCGATGGTGCCCAGAACTGCTCCTGTGCGGTCGGTGATGGTTCCACCCGCCGTGATCGTGATGTCTTGGCCGACCCCTTCGGGCAGCGTGATGGGGCCACCGCCCACATCCAGCACCGGGCGGCCCGCCGGTGTCTTCAATTGCCCATCCACATCCGCCACAAGCCTGCCATGGCGGCTGTAGCCGGTTTCACCGTTTTCAAGTTGGAAGGCCATCCAGCCATCGCCCGAGATCGCAATGTCCAGCGGATTGCCCGTTGGGATCAGCGCGCCGTTTCTCAGATCAAGATAGCTGCCCCGGTCCTGCACATAGCTGATCTCTTTGTTGGTCGAGGCATCCTCGACAGACTCCAACAGCAGATGCATGGATTTGTAGCCCGCGGTCGAGGCATTCGCGAGGTTGTGCGCCGTTATGTTCAGATTGCGTTCAAGCGCAGTTGCCTGAGACAGCGAGACGTAACTGATATTGCTCATGAAGCCTCCGTCGGCGCAGCAGATACCGAAGAGCGTTGCGGTAGATGGCAGTCTATTGCAAAAACAAATTCCCACATCTAGAAGATTAAAACAAGGTTAATTCTTGTGATCGGAAGATTTGAAGGTATGCGCCGGACTATTATTGCATATGCAGCGATAATTCTTGCCGGTCTGGGCACGCCTGCCTCAGCGCAGGCGGAGGAGTCCGCGCCCCTTGCCGCCTTGCCGATGCCGGTGGCGGCATTGGACTGGCGCGCCGACCTGGATTTGCAGCGTTGGTCGACCAGCACGTTTCATGGTGATCTCAAGGGTGTTGTCGAAACGCTCAGCACGGCGCATGGGGAAGAGCAGACAGGTGTCCTTCTGAATGCCGCTGAACTTTACACCACGCACATGCTGCTGTTCGAAGCGTCGTCTGTTCTGGAAGGCATCGTGCCGGAACGCCCGATGCACCAGCAAAGGCATAGCGCCTTGATGCATGCGGTTTCACTGCTGCAGGGCGAACCTGTCGAGGACTTTGGCACGTCACCGCTTCGATCTCCGGCGCGGCCCGATGCCGGGTTTTGGCTGAGCCTGCAGGCGATTGCCTCTGCCGATATCGCCCTGCTGAACGCGCAGATCGAAAATAGTTTTGCCGGGCTTGGCATGCAATCCCGGGCGGTCTTGCGGGCGATGCTGCCGGTCTTCACCGAAGCCGCGATTGAAACCGGGCACCACGCCTATGCTGACGCGGCGCTGCGTCTGCTGAAGGAACTGCCCGATTTGTCCTCTGGACCTGTGGGGTACTTCCTGCGCGGTCGTGCGCAGGAGCGCCGGGGCAACGCGTCATCAGCCCTTGACGCCTATTTCAAAGCGGCCGAAGGCTGGGACCAATACGCCGTTCGTGCGCGGCTCGCACTGGCGGACATGTCACTGGCGAATGGCAGCCGGGGCGCGTTGCTTGCCGCGCAAAGCGTCTTGGCAGAGGGATCAGAAGCCTGGCGGGGTGATCGGTACGAGTTGGAAGTGCTCAAGCGTCTGGTGCGTGTTTATGAAGGGACGGAAAACGAGGTCGACGCCCTGCTGACCTTGGGAAAGCTGCTGGCCCGTTATCCCGGGCAGGATGAAGCCAAATTCGCCCGCAGCGCGGCAGAGCGCATGCTGGAAGCGGTCTACAAGAAAGGGAAAATGGGGGCCTACCCGATTTCCGACTGGATGGAAGTTCATCTGCAGCTTCTTCCGTTCTTTCGGCAAGAACCGGCGTTTGCCATGCAAACGGAAGTCTTTGCAGACTACCTTCTAAGCCTTGGGGCGACAGACTTGTCCGCGCAGGAGTATCGCCGCGCGCTGCGGATTGTCCGCGGGATCGAGGAAGACCCGGAAGGTATGAAAGCGCAGAGCGTCTTCCGTCTCAATCTCAAACTGGCGGAAAGCCAGCTGCGTGCTGGCCTTGCCGAGGATGCGCGGATCACGCTGGATGTCATGGAGAGAGTGCCAGGCGCGCAGAACCAGGAAGATCATGCGGGGTTGTCCGCCAGGGTTCTGGCTGAACTGGACGATCGCCCTGCCCTGATCAAAGTCAGCATGAAGTTTCCGACGGCGCGCCATCTGCGCGAGTTGGGGCAGGCTCTGGCAGAGGAAGACAGATGGGATCAGTCAAGTGATGTGTTCCAGCAACTCTGGGCGCAGTTCCCCCACGCATTCACCGTTGATGATGCCTCAAGGCTCCTGATTGCCGCCAACCGGGCGAAGGACAGCGATACCCGCGCGCGGATTGTGCGGTCTTTCCCAAGCCTCACGGATTCTAAGCCATTGATTGACTTGGCAGAAAGTCTGGAGGCCGCGCGACCGCAATTGCTGCCACTCAGATCAGACAAGGCTGCTGAGCGCCTGCAAAAGCTTGAGAACGCGTTTGAGAGCATTCGAAACACATCTGCCTATCCTTAATAGTGTCATGAAAAAGCAACTCAATTTGGTCAAATCCAAGATTTGATTGAAGTTTTTTCTTTACACAAAGGTTAGATGTGCGATTGTTCTTATGAGGCAAAAAACAAAACTATAAAGGTGGCAGGATGAGCATCTCCAGTGCGCTCCAAACGGGCGTCAGTGGCTTGCAGGCGAATTCCAAGCAAGTAGGCAGCATTTCAGAGAACATCGCGAACGCAAACACCATTGGCTATCGCCGTGGCTTCGCGCATATGGTGACAACCACCGCATCAGGCGGCAACGGTGAAGGCGTGCTTTCGGTCTCTGCTGTGGACCAGATCGACATCTCGTCAGCTGGCGGCTTGATTTCGACAAGCTCAGCAACTGACCTGGCTATCGGGGGCAGCGGTTTCTTTGCAGTGTCATTGAACCCGAATGAAACGGTTGCGACCAACTACATGCTGACTCGTGCGGGGTCTTTCCTGCCAGACGCCGATGGTAATCTGCGCAACGCGGCAGGCTATTACCTTGCAGGCTTCCCGTTCGATCTGGATGGATCCATCGGATCGGTTGACCGCAGTTCTTTCGACCAGATGGAAACGGTGAATATCGGCAACATCAACATCTCCGCCGGTGTGACGACGACTGTGTCGTCCTTTGGCAACCTGCCTTCGCAGGACACGGGTGTCGCAACACCCGGCGCGCCATTTGGAACCTCGTCGGAGGTCTTCACGCCGTTGGGTGAAAGTCAGCGGATCAAATTCTCTTGGGCCCCAACGACAACTGCAAACACCTGGGAGCTGTCGATCTCTGACCAGAACGATGATCCCCTTGGGTCCGTCACTGTTGAGTTCAACGACTCTGGGCCAGAGGCGGGCTCCCCCCTCGCATATTCCGGCGCGGCCTCAACAGCCACTGCCCCGGCGGCGTTTGCCTTTGATACCGCAACCGGTGTTGCCACTGTCACGCTGAACAACGGTGTTGTGCCCCAGATGATCGACATCAATATCGGGACACCCGGTTCCTTTGACGGGATCACGCAGTTTGCCGGCGACTTCAGCCTCAGCTTTGACCGCGATGGGTCCAGCGTGGGCGAGCTGGTGCGCAGCGAGATATCAGAAGATGGAGTTCTTTTTGGCATCTTCGACAATGGCATGCGCCGGGCGCTTTATGAGATTCCTGTCGCCATTGTGGACAACCCCAACGGGCTGATCGAAGCGAAAGGAAACGCGTACAGGCTGACAGGTGAGGTCGGCTCTTTCTCAGCCCTGCAGGCAAATTCGTCGACTGTGGGTTCTATCAACGCCGGGGCATTGGAGGCCGCCAACGTTGATATTGCCCAAGAGATGACGGACCTGATCAAGGCACAGCGCGCGTTTTCAACAAATGCAAAAATCGTCACGACCGTTGATGAACTGATGGAAGAAACCACGAGACTGAAACGCTAGAACCTCTGACACGAGGGTAAGACATGTCGTTAACATCGGCCCTTAATTCAGCGACCAGTGGTCTGCGGACAACGCAGACCCTGTCTCGTGTTGCGGCTGACAATGTCTCGAACGCGATGACGCCGGGATATGTGCGCCGCCGCGCCATGGTCATCTCGCCCAATGCCGAGGTCGGCGGCTCTGCCGTCAGCGAAATCCGGCGCGAGATCAACGCGTCGCTGCAACGGATGTCGCGCCTCGAAAGCAGCAAGATGGCCCGGCATCAGGCCATGAACGAAGGGCTGCGCAGCTACACTGCCTATCTTGGACAGCCGGGCGACGGGACCTCGCCTGCCGACAAGTTCAGCGCCTTTCAGAACAGCCTGACCACACTGGTGAACATGCCGTCCTCAAACGGCGCGCAATCCGGGGCGGTTTTGGCGGCGGAAGATCTGGCGCAGTCGATCCGGGGGGCGGCAGGCACGCTGAACACCACGGCGGCCGAAGTGGACATGGAAATCCGCTATGAAGTCGCGGATTTCAATCAGTTGCTCTATCAGCTGCGCGATCTCAACATGCAGCGCCGGGATTTTGAGGCGGCGACGTTTGAATCCTCCAGTTACGATGAACAGATCGATACCGTTTTGGACCAGATTTCGGGCATCGCCGATATCCGTTCTACAGTGTCCGCCAATGGCTCGGTCAGCATCTATACCATCGGCGGTGCCGCCCTGCTTGAAGGTGACTACGTGCAAGATGTTACCTTTAACCCCGGTGATGGCACGCTGATGGCTGGGACGCAGGACATCACACCATTCAAGGACGGGGTCAGAGGATTGCAGCATGGCAGTCTGGCCGGGTTGTCAGAGCTGAAACGTGAGACGATACCGAAGTTTCGGCTGCAGCTGGATGAATATGCACGCGGATTGATCCAGACTTTCGAAAGTGCCGACGCCTCACTTGCTCCCGGGCAGCCGGGCCTTTTCACCGATGGCGGTTCGGCTTTGGACTTGCTGAACACCGATGGCTTGGCCGGTCGGATCTCCGTCAATTCCAGCATCTCGTTGTCCGGCGGCGCGGAGGTCTGGCGTATCCGCGACGGTTTGGGTGTCGCCGCGCCAGGCGATGCCGCGGATTCCAGTCAGATATCGGCTTTCATCGCAGCTTTGGATTCCCCTCTTGGCGCCGCGCCGGAGACCGGCATTCCCACCGACATCACGCTGTTGAACTTTGGTGCCGAGATGGTGACCGCGCAGGCCACAGAACGCATCCGGGCCGAAAACGATTTCAACGCCGCCAGTTCCGCGGCCGAAGTTGTCATGAGCGCCCGGCGCAACGCGGAAGGCGTCAACATTGACGACGAAATGCAGCAGCTTTTGCTGATCGAACAAAGCTATGCGGCCAACTCGCGTATCCTGACCACGGTGTCGGAAATGATCGATACGTTGATCGCAGCGGTATGAGGGGTCTGAGATGACTTGGACGATCCAGACGAATTCGAGCTACCAGTTCAATCTGTTCAGCCGCCAAAACGTGCAACGCACCTCCATTGAGCTTCAGCGTGCGGGACAAGAGGTTGCCACCGGCCGAAAGGCGGACATCTTTGCGGACCTCGGCCCGCGCTCTACCGCAGTGATGCGTATGCGCGCAAGCGAGGCCGACGGGCAGACGTTCATGCAAGCAAACGACGTTCTGGCCAACAAGCTTCAGGCAATGCTCACGTCGGTCGATGCGGCAAGAGGCAGAGTGCAGTCCGTTTTGGAAACCGCTTTGGCCAGCGCCACACAGCCCGGCAATGGCGCAGAGGTTCTGCAACGCGACGCCCGCGCGGCACTGGAAAGCGTCGTGGCTACCCTGAATTCGAGCTATAACGGTGATTTTCTGTTTTCCGGATTGCGGTCGGATGCAGCGCCACTGATGCGTTGGAGCGAAACCAACACAACAACCGGCCTGTCCCCTGCTGATGCGATGGCGTCGATTTTCGGCGCTGGCCCGGTGGACGCGGCAAGTGCGACCGCGATTGCGGATCAGATTGACGATGCGTTCAATTCCGCGGATGCAACTGATCCGAACCGCAATTACGAGGCGACCTTTTATCAAGGATCTCCCGCGCTTGACGGGGGTGGCCTGCCAACGCGTCAGGTGAACGCCTGGGTCACTACGGGACAAGAAGTTGTCTATGGTGCGCGCGCGAACGATGAACCGTTCCGCGAGGCGATCAAGGGTCTGTCCATGCTGGCAGTCACGGATGTCAGTGAGATGGACGAGGCCGCCTATGCCACCTGGATGGACCGTGTTATTGGCGCCCTGATCAACGGTCAGGAAGGCATGCTGGATGTGTCAGCCCGGATCGGTTTCAATCAGGAGATCGTTGAAAAGGCACAGGTGCAGTTGACCGATCTGTCGCTTGTCCGACGCACCCAGATCACCGCCTATGAAAGTGTCGATCCGTACGAGGCAGTCACGCGAATGACGACCTTGGAGACGCAGCTTCAGGCCAGCTATCAGGTCTCCTCGCGTCTTTCTGGTCTGTCGATACTCAGCTATTTGCGCTGATTATCCAACTTCCGGCATCTGTTCGGGCATGCTGAGTTTGTAGCCTCGGCCATGCACGGTCTCGATGTACTGCCAGCCGACCTCGGACGCGGTCGCAAACTTCTTGCGCAGCTTGCAGATGTAGACGTCGATCACCTTGTCGAATGGCTGATCAATGCTGGTGCCATAAACGGCATCGTAAATGGCGTCTTTTGAAATGACCCGGTTGGGGTTCAGTGCCAGATGCTGAAAGACAGAGTGTTCCCGCTTGGACAATTTGATGCGATTGCCGGACACCACAGGGTCACGACCATCGAAATACGCGGTCAGTTCCCCCACAACGACGCTGTCAGCCGCATGACCGCAAAGCCTACGAACAACCGAGTTTGTGCGGGACAACACCTCGGCCCCGCGGATGGGATAGACCATCACATCGTCAGCGCCGATGTTCAGCATCTCTGATGTTTCGCGGGCATTGCGGAAGTTCTTCAGAACGAGGATCGGATTGGCGCAACCTGCGCTGCGCAGCGCCCGGATGTAATCGCGGACGCGGGCGGATTCACCTAAAAGGACGCCGCGCGTTTCATGCCCCGGCTGCAGCAGTACATTCAGATCGGAATGGAAAAAGTCGGCGGTGACGAACTGCGGGGCCAGCCCGACGCTCTTGAGCTCAGCTTCCAGCGCCGCCCGTCGGTCTTCTTGCTGCTCAAAGACATAGATCCGCATATTCTTGCCGCCTCAGCATTTTTGATTATTCTTGATAGGTACCAAGCAAAAAACTCCGTTACAACATTTATTCTTGCTAAACATTGTGATCTAGAAGTATTTCTTGGTATATACTTGGGTAAGTCAATCTGCTCATGCTGCCAAGGAGCCTTCGATGCTCTTCCCAATTCGGATTGCAACGGTGTTCGGCCGGGGGTTCTTTGCCCCGCTTTTCGCGCTGCTTGCATGCTGCGCCTGCCTAGCCACTGCGGCCAGTGCGGAGGTCCGCATCAAGGACATCGCGAACTTCGAAGGTGTGCGCGAAAACCATCTGATTGGATACGGCCTTGTTGTGGGCCTGCTGGGCACGGGGGACAAGCTGACCTCAAGCCCATTCACAAGGGAATCCATCCGGGGGATGCTGGAACGCCTCGGTGTTGCAAACCTTGATGGTGACTCTCTGAAGACCAAGAATACCGCCGCGGTCATGGTGACGGCCAAGCTGCCCGCTTTTGCCAGGCGCGGCTCGCCAATTGACATCACTGTCTCCTCCCTCGGTGATGCAACCAGCCTCCGCGGCGGTACCCTTTTGGTCACGCCACTGACCGGCGCCGATGGCGCGGTCTATGCGGTGGCACAAGGTGCGATTGCGACCTCCGGCTTCCGGGTCGAGGGCAATGCGGCAACGGTCGTTGAAGGTGTGCCGACCATTGCGAAGGTCGAAAACGGTGCCATCGTCGAACGTGAGATTGAATTCAGCCTGTTCCAGATGGACAGCGTGCGCATCGCCTTGCGCAACCCGGACTTCACCACCGCAGACCGGGTGCGCGATGCCATCGCAAAGGTCCTTGGACCAGACAAGGTGGAAGTGCTGGATTCAGGCACGGTCGAGGTCTGGGTTGGCGATAAGGGCAACACGCCAGAGACGATCATGGCTGTCGAAAACCTTCGGGTCACCCCGGACGCGATCGCCCGCGTAGTGGTAGATGAAAAGTCAGGTACCATTGTCATGGGCTCGGACGTTCGGATTGCCCCCGTCGCAATCAGCCAGGGCGGTTTGACTGTACGCGTGCAGGAAAACTATGAGGTCAGCCAACCCAACCCGATCAGCGTTGGAGGTGACACGACCATCATATCCGGCCGTCCGATCCGGATTGGCGGCGACACGATTGTAATCCCTGAAACAGAGATCGACATCGAAGAGACCGAAGGCAGCTTTACCATCCTGCGCGGCGACGTCAGCCTGCAGGAGCTGGTTGACGGGTTGAACGCCATTGGTGTCGGGGCCCGACAGACCATTGCGATCCTGCAAGCGATCAAAGCCGCCGGGGCCCTTCATGCAGACCTTGAGATCATCTGATGGATATTTCAGCGAACCCCCTTGGTCAGATCAGTCCTCAGACAGACCGTGATGCAACAAGAGCCGAGGAAACGGCCAAAGACTTCGAAGCTGTGTTCCTCTCCCAGTTTGTCGATCAGATGATGAAGACAACCGGTAACGCGGCTTTCGGTGGTGAGAAACAGGCCGAGATGTGGCGTTCTTTCATGTCCGATGCCGTGGCCAAGCATCTTGTGGAACAAGGCGGGCTGGGGTTGTCCGGTCAGGTCAAGCAAATGCTGTCGGCCTATTCCCAAACCCAATCAGGACCAAATTCGTCATGATACCACGCAAGAAATTCCGTTTCGGCGAACGCATCGATGCCGCGCCCTCTGCCGGACTGACGCTGATGCCGGAAGATGCACAAAACCTTGAAAACTACGTGTCCAAGATAAAGGAGACCGTCTCAATCCTCCGGCGCGAGATCGATGACGTGAAAGCAGGCAAGCTGGAGACGGTGGGCGAGGTGTTCGAGGAGAAATCGAAGGTCCTCAAATGGTTGGAACTGCGCACCCCATTGGTGGAGCCATTCCTGAACCACGACTTTGCCATTCGGCTCAGGATCAAGGAACACTTGTCGGAACTAAAGCAAAGCATAGAAGAAGACGGCGCGATCCTCTCGCGGATGGCAATTGCGGCGCGCACCGTGTTGCGGGAGGTTGAAAAGATCAACAAACGGAATGGATTGGACAACGTTTATGGACAGTCCGGCCAAAAACTAAGCGGTGCCGGAAACGCCAAACCCAGCCTTGATCAAGAATTGTAGGCGACAGACCAAAAATAATTTTGCATCTTTAACCTTCCGTTAACCTCAGCCTCTAAGTGACATACGTGGCCTTGAGCCGCATTCGGTCAGAAGACCGAACATAATGAGAAATGAGGAGAGCATTAAATGTCGTCCATTCTCACCAATAACTCCGCAATGGTGGCACTTGCCACTTTGAAAGACGTCAACCGTGGTCTGAACATGACCCAAAACCGCGTGTCCAGCGGCCTTGCCATCGCATCCGGTAAGGACAACGCGGCTTACTTCGCCATCTCGGAAACGATGAAAGGCGACAGCGGCATGTTCAAGGCCATCAACCAGGGCATGACGGCGACCAAGAATTCCGTCGCGACGGCCCGCCTCGGTGCCGAAACAGTCAACGATCTGGCTCAGCAAATGGTTGAGCGCATCGCCTTCGCGCAAAGTGATGGCATTGACAAGGCTGACGTACAGACAGAACTCGACGCGCTGGTCGCAAACATGCAGTCCGCAATTGATCAGGCAACCTTTAATGGCGATGACCTTGTCAGCGCTGCCGCCGTGACCAAAACAGTCGTAACTGGTATCTCCCGCGCGGGCGGCACATTTGCCACCACGACGATTACCTTCCAATCTGTCGACTTGCAGGCAATCCAGACCGCACTTGGCGCAATCGATCTGACAACATCGACCGACCTTGAGGCGGACCTTGTCACCGCTGAAGGGCAGCTTCAGGCCGCCATCACTGCATCCACATCACTCGGCGTGACCGAAAACACGCTGGATGGCCAGATGCAGTTCCTCGACGCCCTGACCGATACGCTGGATTCTGGTGTCAGCTCTATGGTGGATGCAAACATGGAAGAAGAAGCGGCACGTTTGCAGGCCTATCAGGTCCAGCAGCAGCTCGCGACGCAGTCCTTGTCCATCGCGAACCAGGCTCCACAGAACATCCTGAGCCTCTTCCGGTAATTCGGTCCTTACCAGGGCACTACCTCCTGCCGATCGCCCTTACGGGTGGTCGGCTTTTTAGTGCGCCGCTGCCTGCGCCGGTTCTTCAAAGAACGATTTGAGCGGATCTTCGATGCCTGCCTCAAGAATCATGCGGTAAAGCTCAGCAAAGCTTTGGCTGGAGGGCATCATCTGGCCACGTTCCTGAGACAGAAAAGGGCTCGCCGCGCGGAAGAATGCAATGGCATGGTCAGTTTCCGCGTCTGAGCCGGGCTTGTAAGCCCCAAGCCGGATCAAATCCTCCATATCCGCATATCGGCTCAATCCTCTGCGCGCCGCCTTGGTGATCTCGAACTCCTCGGGGGAATGACATCCCGGCAACATGCGCGATAAGGATCGTTGCAGGTCAATCGCAGGGAACCGCCCCTGCTCTGCGATCCGACGGTCCAAGACCAGATGGCCATCCACGATCCCCCGCACCGCGTCGGCGATGGGTTCGTTCATGTCATCCCCATCCACCAAAACCGTGTACATCGCTGTGATGTCGCCTTCGTCCTGACGGCCGGGACCCGCACGCTCCAGCAAATGCGGCAGTTCACTGAAAACCGAGGGCGGATAGCCGCGCAGCGTTGGCGGTTCGCCCCGCGCCAAACCGATCTCCCTTTGCGCCATGGCAAAGCGGGTGACGCTGTCCAAAAGCAAGAGCACCTGCTTGCCACGTGACTTGAAGTATTCGGCAACCGCCGTCGTGGTCAGTGCGGCCTGCTTGCGCAGCAACGGTGCCTCATCACCAGTGGACACCACAACGACCGCCCGCGCCATGCCCTCTTCACCCAAATCCTCACGAATGAACTGCTGCACTTCCCGGCCACGCTCGCCGATCAGGCCAATCACAATCACATCGGCGTCTGTGTTGCGGGCCAGCATGGCCATCAGGGTGGATTTGCCCACGCCCGAACCTGCAAACACACCCATCCGCTGCCCCCGGCAAATCGGTGTGAAAATGTCGACGCACTTGATCTGCGTCTCAAGCTTCTCACCCACTTGCTTGCGCTCGAAGGCCCCCGGGGGCTGTGGTTTGTACGATGATTTTCTGCGCGGTCGTCGCGCGCGTTTGTAGGTGGAAAGTGGCCGCCCCAACGCATCGACAACGCTGCCGATCCAGCTGTCATCGGGAAAGACAAGGTCATCGTGATCGAGCAGTTCGACCTCATCCCCGACGGCAAAGCCGTCCCAGGCCCCAAACGGTAAAAGGCACAGGTCCGACCCTTCCGCACCCACAACCTCGCCTTCGATAAACCCCTTACGGCCATGCACACGGCACCTGCTGCCGATGCGGGCCACCGCGCTCAATCCCTGAACCGTCAGGGTCAATCCGACGATGGATTTGACCGTTCCAACCGTCTTTGAGCTGGCCACAGCATAGAGTTTGGTCTGCAAATCCAAAAAGGCTGACAAGGAAATTTAAACCTTTCTTAATCTTTCTATCCTTGGTACTAATCAAGAATAGATTGCGAGTCCACGATGAACACAGAAAATACCTCGATATTTGATCTTGCCTCGAAGCGGTTGCAGTGGCTGTCGGTACGGCAAAAGGTTGTTTCCGAGAATATCGCGAACGCCGATGTGGCGGGCTACCGCGCCAAGGATGTGCAGGGCTTTGACAGCTATCTCAATGCGACCCGCGTCAACGGGATGCTGCCAGAGGCAGAAGTGACCGAAGCGCGCGTAAACTGGTCGGAAGACCTGTCGGGCAACAACGTCATCTTGGAAGAGCAGATCATGGAAGCCAATGCGACAGCAGGCCAGTTCCGGATCGCGGCAAACCTTTATCGCAAGGCCTACGACATGCTGCACACCGTCGCGGGCCGCAGATAAGCGCAGGAGGATAAATCATGGACCCCCTCAGCAGCATCAGCCGAACCGCCGCCAGCGGCATGCGCGCCCAAAGCGAACGCCTGCGCGTGGTCTCGGAAAACGTCGCAAACTCCAGCTCTACCGCGCAGACACCCGGCGGTGACCCCTACCAGCGCAAAACGATCTCTTTTGAAAGCTCCGTTGACGAGCGCACCGGCGCTGCAATCGTCAACTCGGGCGACATCGAACGTGACAAAAGCGCCTTTACCCTGCGGTACGAGCCTTCTCACCCCGCAGCGGACGAGAATGGCTACATCAAGCTTCCGAACGTTAACCCATTGATTGAAATGAGCAATATGCGCGAAGCGTCGCGCAGCTATGAGGCCAACCTGTCGATGATCGAGAACGCGCGCAGCATGCGCCGTCAGCTTGTCGACCTGCTGCAATAAGGTTCTGGTGTGACTGATTTCTCTGCCGTCCGCGCATCCTACGTTCAGGCCGCTTACTCCAAGGCATCCGAAACCAAACCGAGCCAGGCGGTCAAGCCGCCAGAGGGTTCGGACTTTTCCACGATGGTCGCCGAAGCCGCGCAGAAGGCAGTCGATACCGTCCGGGCCGGTGACCAGACGGCACTTGCCGGATTGCAGGGCCAGGCAGGGCTGCAGCAGGTGGTTGAGGCGACGATGGCCATGGAAAGCACCGTTCAGGTGTCCGTTGCCGTGCGCGACAAGCTGGTTGAGGCCTACCAGGACGTCATGAGGATGCCGATCTGATCCAGGCTCTTCAGAAACAAGGACCACAAGCGGCACATGGACCCGACCAGCACTTATGAACTTATCCGGCAGACGATCATGGCAACCCTGCTTGCCTCCACGCCTGTTCTGGTCATTGCGCTGGTCGTGGGGCTTGTGATCGCGTTCTTCCAGGCGCTTACACAGATTCAGGAAATGACGCTGACCTTTGTACCCAAGATCGCAGCGATCTTTCTGACCTTGGCACTATCGTTGCCGTTCATCTTCGCCACCCTCACCCGTCTGTCCGATCAGGTCTTTGACCTGATCCAGAATGGGGGGATCTGACCGTGGTCGGGCGGCTCACATTGATCGGGGTTGCGGTGCTATACTTGGTGCTGACCGTCGAAAGCGCGACGCCGGAAAGCTGGGTGGGGTTCTACCAGTCCCAGACCCCGCGCGTTTCCAGTACCGCCGCGCAGGACAGTCAGGTGTGCAAACGCGCCATCCTGCGCGCCCAGCAGAAATATGCGATCCCCGACAACCTGCTCTTGGCCATCGGCATTCAGGAAGCCGGACGAAAGGTTGACGGAGAGCTGACAATCTGGCCGTGGACCGCAAACGCCCACGGACGTGGCGCTTTCTTTGACAGCAAGGCCGCGCTGGAGGACTGGGTGCGCAAGACGCAGTCGAAAGGCACGCAATCCATTGATGTGGGCTGCATGCAGATCAACCAGCGCTGGCATGCACAAAAGTTTGCGTCCCTCTCCGAGGCAACCGAGCCCACAGCAAACGTGGATTATGCCGCGCGGTTTCTGACCGCCCTTTACCACGAGACCCGTGACTGGCGCGAGGCGGCGGGGCGCTATCATTCGTCCACGCCCGCGCTGAAAGACATCTATCTGCGCAAGCTTGCGCATAACCACAAGCTTGCCAATGGCAGCTTTGCCCTTGCCGGTGCAGATGCCCCAGCACCGGTCACCCCCCGCGCGCAGCCGTCCTTTTACTGGAGCGCCGATATGACCGGCACCGGGGCCAGAAAGATGCGCCAGGTCGTGTCGATCTACTCCCCGACACCACTGCAACCGATCTTGCCCAACTACGAACGGGTGGATTGATCATGGCCTTGCCCGACACAAACCTGACTACCCGCCCGGTCTTCAGCTTCGCCAAGTTCGGACACAACAACCGCGATATCGGCTTTGCCGTGGGTGTTGTCCTCATCCTCGCGATGCTCTTTGTCCCGCTGCCGCCGTTCTTTCTGGACGTCGGCCTTGCGCTCTCGCTGTCGCTTTCGGTTCTGATCCTGATGGTGGCGCTTTGGATCGGGACACCACTGGAGTTCAACTCCTTCCCTACCCTTCTGCTGGTTGTGACGATGCTGCGTCTGGCGCTCAACGTCTCTTCCACCCGGTTGATCCTGAGCGAAGGGCATGAAGGTCCGGGGGCGGCCGGCAATGTGATCGAAGGGTTTGCGCGCTTCATCGTGGGCGGCGAGTTCGTGATTGGTATCATCGTTTTCACGATACTCGTCATCATCAACTTCATCGTCATCACCAAGGGGTCCACCCGTATCGCCGAAGTCGCCGCGCGGTTCTCGCTGGATGCGATGCCTGGCAAGCAGATGGCGATTGACGCCGATCTGGGCGCAGGTGTCATCAACGAGGAAGAGGCCAAACAGCGCCGCAAGATCGTGGAAGAGGAAAGCGCCTTTTTCGGCGCAATGGATGGTGCCTCAAAATTCGTGCGCGGGGATGCGGTTGCCGGGCTGATCATCGTTCTGATCAACGTCTTCGGCGGCATCATGATCGGCATGATCAGCCACGGTCTGAGCGTGGGTCAGGCGATGTCAAACTACACGGTCCTGACCATTGGCGATGGGTTGGTCACGCAGATCCCCGCGCTGATCGTTTCGCTGGCCGCAGGTCTGCTGGTGACCAAAGGCGGCACACACGGGGCGGCGAATGAAGCTGTCCTTGGACAGCTCAGCAATTTCCCCAAAGCGCTTTATATGGCGGCGGCCCTGATGTTCGGCATTGGCATGTTGCCGGGCTTCCCGCTGATGATTTTCATCCCGCTGTCGGCAGGCATTGCGATTTTTGGCTACCTCATGCAGCAGCATATCATCGAGCGTGACGCCCGCGCGGCACAGACCGCGGCCGAAGCCGCCGATGCGCCCCCCACCCCAGATGATCCGATTGCCGAGATGCTGCGCATCGATGACGTCCGCCTTGATCTGGGCAGCGCCCTTGTTCCGATGATTACCTCCATGGATGCCGCCCTGCCCGGCAAGGTAAAAAGCCTGCGGTCGCTCTTTATCAAGGACTTCGGGTTCAT
>CAYUSM010000047.1:0-15933 GCA_964447345.1 uncultured Sulfitobacter sp.
AGGTGTGGTGCCGCGCGGTATAGCCCACATTGTCGAGGTCATTGTGCTTGCCGCCGGCCCGCACGCACTTCTGAGCGGTCGTCGCACGCACATAGTCGCGTGTTTCGACACCCGTGAAAAGGTTCTTGAACTGCACCATGCCGGAATTGGCGAACATCAACGTCGGGTCGTTGCGTGGCACCAGCGGACCAGAGGCCACAACCGCGTGCCCCTGCTTTTCGAAGTAGGACAAAAAGGTAGAGCGGATTTCGTTCAGCGTCTTCATGGCTTGGCCTTCCGGGGGCAGAATTTGTTCGCCTGAAATAGCCTTGTGCGCAGGGGGTGTCCACAGCAGAGCGCGACGGAAAAAGGGTGCGGACATGGCCCGCACCCTTTTCCGAGAATTCTTGGTCATCGATGCCGACGACCAGGGGACTTCTGCTGTTCCCGTCAGCGACCTGTTCAGGCTTCGAGGATGTCGATGTCATCCTCTTCGGAGCCTTCGAAATCAAGCCCATGGGCTGCACGGATTTTGTCTTCAATCTCCATCGCCATAGCTTCGTTTTCTTTCAGGAATTGCTTGGCGTTCTCACGCCCCTGCCCGATCCGTTCATCCCCGTAAGAGAACCACGAGCCGGACTTTTCAACCACACCGGCCTTAACACCAAGGTCCAGCAGTTCCCCCATCTTGGAGATGCCTTCGCCGTACATGATGTCGAACTCGACCTGCTTGAAGGGGGGGGCAACCTTGTTCTTGACGACCTTCACGCGCGTGGCGTTGCCCACAACCTCATCCCGGTCCTTCAACGCGCCGATGCGGCGGATATCAAGCCGGACGGAGGAGTAGAATTTCAGCGCGTTGCCGCCGGTCGTCGTCTCGGGCGAGCCGAACATCACGCCGATCTTCATGCGGATCTGGTTGATGAAGATGACCAGGCAATTGGTCTGCTTGATCGTTGCCGTAAGCTTGCGCATCGCCTGGCTCATCAGGCGCGCCTGCACACCAACGCTGCTGTCGCCCATGTCACCTTCAAGTTCCGACTTGGGGGTCAATGCAGCAACTGAATCCACAATCACCATGTTCACAGCGCCCGAACGGACGAGCGTGTCTGTGATCTCAAGCGCCTGTTCGCCGGTATCGGGCTGCGAGATCAGCAGCTCGTCAATGTCTACGCCCAGCTTGCGCGCGTACTGCGGGTCAAGCGCATGTTCGGCGTCCACAAAAGCACAAACACCACCCGCCTTCTGCTGCTCTGCCACGCAATGCAGCGTAAGCGTGGTCTTGCCTGAGCTTTCCGGCCCGTAAATTTCAACGATCCGACCCATCGGCAGACCACCGATGCCCAAGGCAATGTCCAGACCCAGCGATCCGGTCGAGCTGGCCTTGATATCCTGAATGGCGCCTTCTGCGCCCAGCTTCATGATCGATCCTTTGCCGAACTGCCGCTCGATCTGCGCCAGAGCGCTGTCCAGCGCCTTCTGCTTTTCCGCCGTTTTTTTGCTGTCCATTGTAAGAAGATCTGCCGTTGCCATGTGCCTGTTCCTTTAGTGTCATAGTGTCAGGCCTTCGGCAATCGCTCACCTTGGCCCATTTATGTTCTGCTAATGTTCCGTATGAGACCAAAATGAGAACATTTCAATAAAATTCTTCCTGCACCATCTATTTCCTGCTTTGGTTAAAGAACCCTTTACGCTAGCCTGCCCCATACGAGGCAGATGTGCAGGATACTCCCAATTGCTTGTTTTCTTTAAAGAACGTCTGGCGTTTTTATCTGTCCCGAAGACCGGCACAACCGCTTACGAGGCTGCTCTGGCGTCCCGGGCCGACATGGTCATTTCCGACCCTCCAATGCTGAAGCATGCGCCGGTTTATCGCTACAACCGATTCATTCGACCCATGTTTGAACGTGTGTGCAACGCAGAGATGGAGCTGATGGCCGTCATGCGCGAACCGGTCTCCTGGTTGGGCTCTTGGTATCGCTATCGCCGCCGCCCTTTCATGGCAGGTAAGCCCAACAGCACCCATGAGATCAGCTTTGACGAATTTGTCCTTGCCTATATGAAGGGCAAGAAACCGGGTTTTGCCGATGTGGGCAGCCAGTTCCAGTTCATGAAAACGCAGCCGAACGGCACCGGCATCACGCATTACTTTCGCTATGAAGATCAGCCGCGTCTGCAGGCCTTTCTGGAAGATCGGCTGGAGGTCAGCCTTTCCCTGTCGCGCGAGAACGTGTCACCCCAGATGGCGCTTGCTCTCTCGCCTGACGTGGAAGCGCGTTTCAAACGCAAATGCGCTGAAGAATTCGACCTTTACGCCTCGATCCCCTGACCTCAGTGCAGCTGGCTTTGCACTGTCTCAGTCAGGTCCGTCAGCGAGAAGGGCTTGGGCAGGAAAACGGAATTGGGGATTTTCACCTGCTCCTCACCAAAGCTGTCTTGCGCATAGCCGGACACAAACACCACCCGGACGTCCGGTCTGTTCTTCAGCGCCTCTCGCACCCAACTGGGGCCGTCCATGCCCGGCATCACGACATCTGTGACAAAGACGTCAATGCTCAGACTTTCATCTTCTAGCGTCCGCAATGCCGTTTCGGCCGAATCCGCCTCAAGCACAGTGTACCCACGTAGCCGCAATGCGCGGCTGGCAAATGCGCGAACGGGCGCTTCGTCTTCTACGAGGAGGATCACGCCATCCTCATGCGAAAGGGGTGTTTGCGTCGTCATGTTGGGTGCCGTTTTGACCTTCGCAGGTTTCGTTTCATAGACCGGCAGGTAGAGAGTGAACGTCGTGCCCTGCCCGACCACCGAATCCACAAAGATGAAGCCGTTGCTTTGTTTGATGATGCCGTAAGCAGTCGACAGGCCAAGGCCAGTCCCCTCACCTGTCCGCTTAGTGGTATAGAAAGGTTCAAAGACCTTCTGAAGCTTATCGGCGGAAATCCCATCGCCGTCATCGCTGACCTGGACTGTGACGTATTGGCCTATGGGGACGCTGACCCTGTCGCGCTCCAACGGTTCTTTGAGTTCAACGTATTCTGTTGCGATCCTGATCTCACCCCCCACCGGCATCGCATCGCGAGCGTTCACAACAAGGTTCATCAAGACCTGTTCCAACTGGCGCTTGTCTGCGCGGACGGGCTTGAGCACCGGGTCATGGCTGAGGGTGAGTGTGATTTTCTCACCCACCAACCTATTCAGCAAATGTGTCAGGTCAGCCAGCGTGTCCCGCATGTCGATGGTTTCAAGCCGCAATGTCTGCTTGCGCGAGAACGCCAGAAGCTGCCCGACGAGGGAAGCCGCCCTGTTGGCGTTCTGATTGATCTGCACCAGATCGCCGTAATCAGGATCACTCTGGTCATGGCGCAATAGCAGCAGGTCGCAATGACCGGAAATCGCAGTCAGCAGATTGTTGAAATCATGTGCGACACCGCCCGCAAGTTGTCCAATTGCCTGCATTTTCTGGCTCTGAACGAATTGTGCCTCCAACGTCTTCAGCTCTGTTGCGTCATGCAACACGGCGATCAGGGCGGGCTCTCCATCCTCGGTGATCCTGTTCAGGATGACCTGGACAAAGACCTCCTTGTCGGTGCGTTTTAGGCGCAGAAACTCGGATTTCTGCACCATGCGATCCTTGAGCGTATCTGCAATCCAGTCCGAAATGGAACGTCCGAGACCCTCCATCAACTGGCCGAGGTTGGCATCAACTGCCAAGGACACGCCAATCAGACTGGCCGCCATACGATTGAAAGACTGCACCGTACCATCCGGTCCGATCTTGACGAGTGGAACCGGCAAGTCCTGAAACGCTTGCCAGCCCTGCAGCTGAGCTGTTGCCTCCATCGTCTCTTCGGGCGGGGGCAACATGTAGATTGCTCGGCGGCCTGCCCCCGCGGGCACCTCCGCTATCAGCACGTGCTGCTCCCCATCCGCCGTGCTCACATTCAAGATGGCACCATGTTTGATGGGCGTTTGGGTGAAGAGCCGGTCCAATCCTTTGACCCGGCTGCCAATCAGCTGACGCGCGGCGTCATTCATGAACAAGATGGCGTCCGTTCGCCCCACCATCACCATCGGCAGTTGGACACCGTCCTGAGTGGACTTTGGCCCCGTACGCTCCGCCACTTTTTCGACGCGCCAGACAAATGCGTCTTCGGCCACGGCGTGCACGGAGATGCGGGTATGTCCTGTGCGCGTGACTATGTCTTCCTGCGCCGATCCGCTTGCGGCAGCACGGGTCTGCAGGCGGAAAAGGATACCAGCCGGGTTTGCAAAGGAGCCCTGCAAGACCGCCGCCAATGTCGTGTTGGACTGCAGGTCGAATTCCCGCGCCGCAGCAGGATTGCCAGTTTTGATGCGCCCGTCGCCATTTGCGACAATACTGGGTGTCGCATCCCGGCGGATGAAATCGCGGATTACTTCAAGATCAGAAATCTCCTTGCGCGCCGTGCTGCGCCGCCGCAGGGACAGGAAAAAACCAAGTGAAATCAAGGTTGCGGCTGCCGCAGCCAAACCGAAGGTCAGCAGCCGCTGCGACGTCAAAAGACCGAGCGCGAAGAGAAAAAGCCCGATCGCAATTGTCCAGGTGGTCTGCCTTGCACTAATTTGAGGCCGCTTGGGGCCGTCTGTATGGGCAGTCGCATCGTCCTGCAAAAAGCTGCTCCCAGTTAACGCGAATCGTCAGCTTCATTACGCGCGACAAGGGTTAAGCAGGCTTTAACCATGACACCGACTTCCCGCTGGAATTGAGTATGCATGGGATCAGGTGCGTATCAAGTGCGCTGTATAGAAGCCATCGCCTTCGGGCCCTACTCCATACCGCTTGCTGTAAGAGCACTCCCATCCGGAATGGCGCGATAGAAACGCCGCTATCCTGTCCTCGTTCTCGACCCGCAAGACAGAGCAGGTTGCATAAGCAAGCGTGCCTGTGGGCCCTACAAGGGATGCGGCCTCATCCAGAATGTCGTCCTGAATTGCGGTCAGCGCTGCCAACCGGTCAGCCGTGAGTGTCCATTTGCCTTCCGCCGCACGACGCCAGGCACCGGACCCAGAGCAAGGCGCGTCGCATAGGACCGCGTCGAAGGGCGCTTGGGACAAGGTCTCGTCCCGGGTCAATTGACCAACTGAAACACCGGCACGTTCAGCGCGTGCTGGCAGGTCGGCCATGCGCTTTGGATCAATGTCATGAGCAAAGACCTGTCGCGTGGGATCGGCGGCCAATGCCAAAGCCTTCCCCCCGCCGCCTGCGCAATAGTCAAGCACGCGTCCGCCTGTTGGCAATGCTGCTGCAACCGCTTGGCTCGCTGCGTCCTGAAGTTCCACTTTACCGTCCAGGTAAGGCCTTGAATTCCGTATCTTACGCGCACCAGATGTCACGGTAAGGGCCGTGCCGCAAAGAGGGTTTGTCTCGGACTCGATCCCCTCTTCCCTCAGTAGAGCCATACAGTTTTCACGGGTGCCTTTTGCGACATTGACCCGCAAGAAAACAGGCGCCCGGCCTTGCAAGGCAATGGCGGTGCTCTCGGCCCCGTCGCCCAGGCTTTCCTCAAAATTTGGGACAAGCCAGTCAGGCAGATTCCACCGCACCGCCTTTGCCTCTGGTGGGTCGGGAAAGTCTGTCTCGCTTTCACGCAATGGCGCAGGTGCATGGCCGATGCCGTTGAAAAGCATGGCCAAATCCGCCTCTTGCTGATGCAGCAGGCCGATCATCAAGGCCCGTGGCGTATCTCCTTCACCATAGTGCGCAGCGGTACGCTTGCAGCGCAAAACATCAAAAACATGATCCCGGATTGCGGCCCGGTCCTTGGAGCCTGCAAAGCGGCTGCGACGTGCCCACCGGGTCAGCGCCTGCTCTGCAGCAAGCCCATCAGCAATGTCACTGAGAACCTCAATCGCGGCAGCAACCCTCGCGCCCGGAGTCATACTTCACCTCATACTTCGATTACGGCGCGCAACGCTTTAAATTTCAGCCTTTATCCGATCCGGTAGTTCGGGCTTTCGCGGGTAATCTGAACGTCATGCACGTGACTTTCCTTGAGCCCTGCACCGGTGATCTTCACGAAAGAACAGTTCTTGCGCATCTCTGGCACGGTAGCGCAGCCCGTGTATCCCATCGCAGCGCGCAACCCACCGACCAATTGATGCACAACGGCCCCTGCGCTGCCCTTGTAAGGTACCTGACCTTCGATCCCCTCGGGCACCAGCTTGTCGCTCGCCGCGTCTTTTTGGAAGTACCGGTCTGCCGATCCGCGTGCCATGGCACCAAGGGATCCCATACCGCGATAGCTTTTGAAGCTGCGCCCTTGATACAGAATGACCTCACCAGGGCTTTCATCCGTGCCTGCAATCATCGATCCCACCATGGCGCAGGACGCACCCGCAGCGATGGCCTTGGCAAAGTCTCCCGAGAACTTGATCCCGCCATCCGCAATGACCGGCACATCACCAGCCGCTTCTGCGCAATCCATGATGGCTGTCAGCTGAGGGACGCCGACGCCAGCAACCATTCGGGTGGTGCAGATCGACCCTGGCCCGATGCCGACCTTCACGGCATCCGCTCCTGCATCAATCAGCGCGCGCGTCGCCTCTGCTGTGGCCACATTGCCTGCAACGACCTGAACTTCATTGCTGAGCTTCTTGGCCCGGGTCACAGCATGTGCAACACCTTCGGAATGGCCGTGGGCGGTATCAATCACGATCATATCCACACCGGCATCGACAAGCGCCTCTGACCGTTCAAACCCGGCATCCCCGACGGTGGTCGCCGCAGCCACCCGCAAACGCCCAAGATTGTCTTTGCAGGCGGTCGGGTTCAGCACGGACTGCTCGGAGTCCTTGAGTGTTAGAAGGCCGGTCAACTTGCCCGTGCCGTCTGTGACCAGCAGCTTTTCGATCCGGCGCGACTTCATCAGGCTGATCGCTTCTTCCCGATCCGCTGGTTCATGCAGGATGGCCAGATTGTCGGAGGTCATCATGACCTTTACCGGTGTGTCGTCATCACTGGCAAAGCGCATGTCACGGTTGGTGACGATCCCAACTACACGCCCCCGGTCGTCTACGACAGGGAAGCCCGTGACGTTGTAGCGTTCCTGCAGTGCCTTGGCGTCTGCAAGGGTTTGGTCGGGCGTCAGGGTAATCGGATTGTAGACGATCCCGCTCTCAAACCGTTTCACGCGGCGAATCTCGCGCGCTTGCTCTTCGATTGTCAGGTTGCGGTGCACCACACCCATACCACCGGCCTGTGCCATGGCGATGGCCATCCGACCTTCGGTCACCGTGTCCATGGCAGAACTCAACAACGGGATATTCAGCGCGATGGCCTTGGTGACATGGGTGCGCGTATCTGCCGTCGACGGCAGGACCGAGGACGCGCCCGGAACCAACAGTACATCATCAAAGGTAAGAGCCTCACGAATCTCCATTATCGCACCTCGCTGCATGGGTTCATTTGGCATGTCCCTATCTCATGGGCTGGACCGGATGGAAAGGGGCTACCTGCGCGCAGGCTTGTATTGGTGCGGCGATTGGGGAAAGCTCACCTGGCAGGGGGACAGATATGGCAGATCATGGGTATGATGCGGGACGGCTGAACCTGCCGTTTGTGGGCATTTCAACCTTTGGCAAGCGGCCTTACGAGCCGGATTGGCAGGCGCTGGATGCTGACGTGGCCATCCTTGGCGCGCCGTTCGATGCGGGCACACAATGGCGCTCCGGCGCCCGCTTTGGCCCGCGCGGGGTGCGGGAAGCCTCCACATTGTTCAGTTTCGGTCACGCGGGGGCCTATGATCACGAAGACGATGTCACCTATCTGCCCGGTGACGTGAACATCGTGGATATCGGCGATGCGGATATCGTTCACACCGATACCGAAGCCAGCCACGCCAATATCGAGACTGGCGTGCGTGCAATTCTGGATGCGGCTGCGCTGCCGGTGGTGATAGGCGGAGATCATTCGGTCAATATTCCCTGCATCCGTGCTTTTGAGGGTCAGGGCGACATCCACATCCTGCAGATCGACGCGCATCTTGATTTTGTCGATGTGCGCCACGGTGTCCGGCATGGCCACGGCAACCCGATGCGCCGCGCCGCGGAGCAGGACTACGTTACGGGCCTGACGCAAGTAGGTATCCGCAACGTCAGCTCAACTGCCAAAGAAGGGTATGAAGATGCCCGCGCGATGGGCTCGGACATCATCTCGGTTCGGCAAGCGCGTGAGATGGGCACGCGCGGGGTTTTGGCGCATGTGCCGATCGGTGCACGGCTTTACGTCACCATCGACATCGATGCCTTCTGCCCCTCGATCGCGCCGGGGACAGGGACACCGTCGCATGGCGGATTTCTCTATTACGAGGTCATTGAACTGCTGCAGGCGGCGGCGGAACGGCACGAGATCGTCGGCATTGATCTGGTGGAAGTAGCGCCGGATTATGACCCGACCGGATCGACATCAATCCTTGCTGCACAGGTCTTGCTGAATTTCCTCGGTTTCATCTTTCACGCCCGCAGCCAGCTTTGATCCAATTGCGCAGCAAAGCTGCATGACATTCCTTTGTTGGGGCTCTGCCCCAAACCCCGGAATGATAGAAGAAAGATGAAGATTGGGCGTGAGGCGGGACTGGGACATCAAGTGACGCGGATTGGCTTTCGTTCCTGTGGTGGAACGCTATGGTGGCGCAAATCACCATCGAGGCTGGGCATATGAGCGATCCCCTTGTCATCTTCACCCCTTCCGGCAAGCGGGGGCATTTTCCCAAAGGCACACCGGTCCTGACGGCCGCGCGGCAGTTGGGTGTCGATCTGGATTCGGTCTGTGGCGGACGGGGCATCTGTTCGAAGTGCCAGGTCACCCCGAGCTACGGCGAATTCTCCAAACACGGGGTCACAGTGCAAGACGATGCGCTGTCCGCGTGGAACCAGGTCGAGCAGCGCTATGACGACAAGCGCGGCTTGCCGCAGGGCCGCCGACTGGGCTGTCAGGCGACGGTTCAGGGGGACGTGGTGATTGACGTGCCACCCGAAAGCCAGGTCCACAAGCAGGTTGTGCGCAAGCGCGCAGAAGCGCGGGATATCGTGCTGAACCCATCGACCAAGCTTTACTACGTCGAAGTTGCCGAACCGGACATGCACGACCCTTCGGGCGACTTTGAACGGTTGCAGGATGCGCTGCGGGATCAATGGGGTTTCGAGAAAGTCTCGGCTGATCTGGGCATCTTGCAAAAGATGCAGCCGATCCTGCGCAAAGGCGCGTGGAAGGTGACCGTCGCCGTGCATCTTGGGGATGAAGAGAACCCACATCGCATCATGCACATCTGGCCAGGGTACTACGAAGGCACGCTTTATGGCCTCGCCGTTGATCTTGGCTCCACCACCATCGCGGCCCACCTTTGTGATTTGTTGACGGGCGAGGTCATTGCGTCTTCCGGCGTCATGAACCCGCAGATCCGTTTTGGCGAAGACCTGATGAGTCGCGTCAGCTATTCGATGATGAACGCTTCAGGGGCCGAGGAAATGACCGCCGCTGTGCGCGAAGGCATGAACGGGCTTTTCAGTCAGATCGCAGCAGAGGGTGGAGTGGACAAACAGCTCATCGTCGATGCGGTCTTTGTCTGCAACCCCGTGATGCACCACCTGTTTCTTGGCATTGATCCCTTCGAGCTGGGTCAGGCCCCGTTTGCGCTGGCGACTTCCAACGAAGTAAGGCTGCGCGCCTCGGATCTGGACCTCAACATTCACCCCTCAGCACATGTCTACCTCTTGCCCTGCATCGCGGGTCATGTGGGTGCAGATGCGGCAGCCGTGGCGTTGAGCGAGGCCCCGGACAAGTCGGAAGACCTTGTGCTGGTGGTCGATGTCGGCACCAACGCCGAAATCTTGCTGGGCAATAAGGAGAAAGTGCTCGCCTGCTCTTCTCCCACGGGACCTGCATTTGAAGGCGCGCAGATTAGTTCAGGTCAGCGCGCAGCACCTGGGGCAATTGAGCGTGTGGAGATCGATCCTCTGTCCAAGGTTCCGCGGTTCAAGGTCATCGGCTGTGATTTGTGGTCCGACGAGGCAGGATTCGAGGATGCTATCGCCACAACTGGCGTCACAGGCATCTGCGGCTCCGGTATCATTGAGATGGTCGCCGAGATGCGCATGCACGGTATCGTGGATGCCGCCGGTTTGATCGGGACGGCCGGGCAGACCCATTCGGCCAATGTTTTCGCGGACGGTCGCACGAACTCTTATCTGGTCTATGACGGCACGGCGAAAGGAGGACCCAAGATCACCGTGACCAACCGCGACATTCGCGAAATCCAGATGGCAAAGGCAGCACTTTACTCTGGTGCGCGGCTTCTGATGGACAAGTTCGGCGTCGACAAAGTGGACCGCGTTGTCCTTGCCGGTGCTTTCGGTGCGCACATCAGCACCAAACACGCGATGGTGCTGGGCATGATCCCGGATTGTCCGCTGGACAAGGTCACATCGGCGGGCAATGCTGCCGGAACAGGTGCGCGGATTGCGCTTCTGAACACCGATGCACGGGCCGAGATAGAGCAGACTGTGCGTGCAATCCACAAGATCGAAACCGCCATCGAACCGCGCTTTCAGGAGCATTTTGTGAATGCCTCTGCGATGCCAAATGCGGTTGACCCCTTTCCCATTCTCAACTCCATCGTCACCCTGCCGACGGAAACCTTTAACACAGGTGCAGACAGCGGGGATGGTGGTGGCAGACGCCGGAGGCGCCGCGCATGACCGAAACAAACGCAGACCAACGCGCTTTTTGGAGTGATCAGGCAGGACCTTTGTGGGTTGCGCAGATGGCCAGGATGGATGCCGCTCTTTTCCCCGTGCTGGATCTTGTTCTGCAGCACGCTGAGATCGCAGCCGGCGAGCGGGTACTGGACATCGGCTGTGGTGCCGGGACCAGTACGCTTGCCGCTGCGGAACTGACGGGGACCGCAGGCCATGTCGAGGGTTTCGACATCTCAGACAGTCTTTTGACCCTTGCGCGGCAGCGGGCAGACGGTCTGCCAAACGTCAATTTCTCTCATGGCGATGCCCAGACACACGCGTTTGCCGCATCGCAGGCAAGCTGCATGATCTCTCGTTTCGGTGTCATGTTTTTTGATAACACCACGGCTGCACTGGCCAACATGGCGAAAGCCCTGGTACCTGGCGGACGCATGGTATTTGCCACCTGGGGCGACATCCCGGAAAACCCATACTTCACGCTGCCTGCCCGAACCGTGAGAGACGTCTTGGGCACACCGCCGAAAACGGACCCCGATGCGCCGGGCCCCTTCGCCCTTCGAGACACTGGCAAAGTGAAAGAGATGTTTCAGGCCGCTGGCATCGGTGACATCGAGGCCATCGAGGTCTCGCTTGACCTGACACCGCAGGGTGATGCCACGGATGTCGCAGCGTTGATGTGCCAGATTGGCCCTGCACAAAGCGCCCTGGCGCATTTCGAGGCGGACGAGGCCGCGCGCGCCCAACTACAGGCGGCCATTTCTGACGCCCTGTCCATTTACCAACGTCCGGAAGGCATCCGTATACCGGCGCTGATCAACATATTCAGAGCGCGCAAAGCCGCTTGACGCCCTGCCCCACGCGCCCTATCCAAAATCCAGAGCGCGCGGGTATGGTGAAAAGGTATCACGGCAGCTTCCCAAGCTTTAGTTACGGGTTCGATTCCCGTTACCCGCTCCAGAAAACATCACCCATGGTTTCCGAAGATGGTGAATGTGCCGCCTATCTGATTACCGCATCAGCCTTTGAACTTGAGGACCGGTTCATAGGCCTGCGCAACGGCCTTGATGAGCGTTGAGAATTCCTTGATCCGGGCCGCGACATCGTCAGGCGTTGTCGTCGCAGGGTCGAGCCTGCGCTTGGCCCCGTTGCCGAATTCCGTCAACTGCGGCACGAAGGGGGCCGGATTGGCCAGTTTCTTGACGACACTGTTGTTCTTGAACTTCTTGTTCGCCTTGAGTTTGGCGATGTTGTTGACCCACTGGGATACGTCTCGGCCAGCGGTGTTCATTGTGCCGTTGTAGGTATCGACAGTTGGGTCTTTCTTCATTGCCTGAATCGATGCCAGCCCTTTGCGGATGCCGGAATTGCCCATGGCTTTGAGTTGCAGCATGAACTGCTTGAGCGCCTTGACCTCCTGCGCAGCCTGAGCCGCGTCCTCACCTTCCTTGTCGCGCGCCTTGTCTACTTTTTTGGTGCCTTTATCGATAATTTTGCCAAGTTCCTTGGCGTTCTTGTAGCCTGCCAGCGTGTTTTCGACGCGGGCTTGCAGCGCATCAAGGCGCGTGTTGAGAATCTTTAACTCACGGTAGGCTGCGGGATGCTCGCGCTTGTCGACAGACTTGATAGCGGCCGTCAGATGCTTTTCGTAAGACTTCTTTTCAGAAACAAAGGCTTTCACCGCTTTTTCATAGGTCGAGATGGCCTTGGAGTCCCGGTTCTTCGGAGCGACTTCATGCAGATCGGCATTTTCTGCTTTGACCATGGCAGAGACAAGTGGCCCTGTCTTGGTCACCACTGGCCCACCAGATTTGTCACCCAGCGGATAAACCTTGTTGCGGCCAGACAAATGGACGACCGATTTGTTGAACTGGTCACCCCATTCAGTTGAGAGTCCCTTCATTGGATTTCCTTCTCGGTTCGCGCAGAAATGTCCGCTCAGAAAGTGGAATGCGCGTGGTTAATATGATTTCAGTTACTGCGAAAATAAACGCATGCGTGATGTAATGGCGATAGGGTGCAAGACTTGGAAATGAATTGCAACGGAAACTGTTCGCTTCATATCAGTGACTTACATGGATTTCTCGCCATGATTGACGTCTCGTGCCTGCGCAACATTCGCGAGGCTCCAGGCCTTCAGTCTATGGGGCGTGGCTGCTGAGACATCTCGTCAAGACCGTCCTGAGGGGCACGCGCCAAGGCGATCTTTGTCTGTTCCAGCATCTCAAGAAATCTTGCGCAGGCGGCTTGCCGGGCGGTGACTTCTTCAATCTTCTGGTCAAGGAATGCCGTGATTTGATCTGGCCCTTCCTGCGCTGCGAATTGCCCCATGAAGACGGTTATATCCGCAATGCTCAACCCAGCGGCTTGGGCGTCGCGTATCACCTCCAAGGTCATCACCGCATCCTCCGGGTAGTTGCGGTAGTTGTTGCCTGCGTCGGGCTCCACATCTGAGCGGATCAAGCCGTGGCGCTCATAGAAACGGATGGTGTCGCGACTGACCTCTGCGCGTTTTGCCAATTCACCGATGCGCATCTGGTCCTCAAAACCGTTGACAATGGTCCACGGTTTGTAGTTTGAATTGCACAAAAACACAAGTCCTCTTGCCGTTTCCCCTCAAGAGAACACCGACGAAGGCGATACCAATGCCAAAGATCGATTTCAAGAAGACGCTCAAAGAGCTCTATGCCCCGCCCACAACCGAATTTGTCGAAGTGACGGTGCCGCGCATGCAGTTCTTCAAGGTCGATGGCGCGGGCAATCCCAACACCTCCGCGAGTTACAAACTGGCCGTCGAAGCCCTGTACGGCGTCAGCTACGCAACGAAATTCGACGCAAAAAACAGGCTTGGTCAGGACTACGTTGTCCCCCCTCTTGAGGGGCTTTGGTGGGCCGATGACCCCGAAGCTTTCACAGCGCGTCGCAAGAATGAGTGGCGATGGACCATGATGATCATGGCACCGGAGTTCGTAACGCCTGAAATGTTCCAGACCGCTGCGACCAAGACCCGCAAGAAAGCGGGCGTTCTGCCGGAAACATTGCGCTTAGAGCCGTTGGAGGAAGGTCTGTGCCTGCAGATCATGCACATTGGCAGCTATGACGATGAAGGGCCCATACTCACGCGGTTGCACGACGAAATCATGCCTGCCCGCCGTCTGACCTTCAACGGCCCCCACCACGAAATCTATCTCAGCGACCCGCGCCGCACGGCGGCGGAAAAGCTGAAAACCATTCTGCGCCAGCCCATCCAACCGGCAACTTGAAAAACCGCTCAATCCATCTGAAAGGAGCCACCAATGCCGAAATCATGTCAAAGCTGCGGAATGCCGCTGACCAAGGACCCGCAAGGCGGTGGGACCGAAGCGGACGGCAGCCTCAGTACCACGTATTGCTCAATTTGTTACGATCAGGGGACATTTCGGCATCCGGACGTGACCGTGACCGAGTTCCAGCAACACTGCGTCGAAGCTCTGATGCGTTCAGGCATGCCCAAGATTATGGCGTGGGTCTTTACACGCGGTATCCCTCGGCTGGACCGGTGGAAAGGGGCCTGAACCCCTACCCGATCAATACCTCGCCAAATTCATCGCGCAGGTTGCGCTTGAGTACTTTACCCGTCGCATTGCGTGGCAGCACGTCAGTGAAGACAACCTTGTCCGGCACCTGCCACTTGGCAATCTTGCCATCGAAGATACCCAGCACTTCCTCTTCGCTAGGCTCTTCGCCCTCGGCCTTTACAGCCACAAGCACCGGCCGTTCATCCCATTTCTCATGACGCGCGCCAATCACAGCGGCATCCGACAGTTTGGGATGCGAGATTGCGATGTTTTCCAGCTCAACCGAGCTGATCCATTCGCCGCCCGACTTGATGATGTCCTTTGAGCGGTCCTTGATCGTGACATAGCCATCGGGGTCCATCGTCGCCACGTCGCCCGTGTCAAACCAGCCATTCGTCAGCGTCTCTTCGGTGCTCTTTTTGAAGTAGGCGTCCAGTATCCAATGACCACGGGTCACCAGATCCCCTTGCGCCACGCCGTCATGTGGCAGCGGTTTGCCCTCGTCATCAAGGATTTCCAGCTCCACCCCAAACACAGGCCGCCCCTGGTTTTCGCGCAGGCGATGCTGTTCTTCGATGGGCAGATCGCGATGCTTGGCCAGTGGTTTGTTCACAGAACCCAATGGTGACATTTCCGTCATTCCCCAAGCGTGTACGGTGTCCACGCCGTATTCTTCCCGGAAGGCCGTGATCATCGACGGCGGGCATGCAGAGCCTCCCACAACTGTCCGCTCAAGGCTTTCAAGCTTGCTCCCGATCTTCTTGGCCTCTCCCAGCAGACCCAGCCAGATGGTGGGTACACCCATGGCAAGCGTCACCCGATAGGTATCGATCAAACCTACCAGTGACGGTCCATCAAGCCCCGGTCCCGGCATCACCATCCGCGCCCCGCTCATCGCGCAGGCGTAGGGCGAGCCCCATGCGTTGACGTGGAACATCGGCACTACGGGCAGCACCACATCGGCAGCCGCGATGCCGACGCTGTCGGGTGTGTTCACTCCAAAGGAGTGCAGAACCGTTGACCGGTGCGAGTAGAGCACACCCTTCGGATTACCTGTTGTGCCTGAGGTGTAGCAGAGGCTTGAGGCCGTGAACTCATCAAAGTCAGGCCAGTCATAACCCGCATCGCCTTCGGCAATCAGATCGTCATATGCGCGAATGCCCGGCAGTTTTTCCGCTGCATCACTCACCTCAGCTTCCATCACCACGATGTGCTCCAGATGCTCCAGCTTGTCACGGATCGCAGCGACCAGCGGAACAAAGGTCGCGTCGATAAACAGCACCTTATCTTCCGCGTGGTTCAGGATGTAGACCAACTGTTCCGGGAAGAGCCGAGGGTTGATCGTATGACAGACAAATCCCGCCCCCGAGACACCGAAATAGATTTCCAGATGCCGCCGGTTGTTCCATGCGATCGTCCCGCAGCGTGCCTGCGGATCAAGTCCCAGCTTGGTCAGCGCTGAGCCCAGCCGCCGGGAGTTCGCAGCCACCGTACCCCAGTTGGTCTCCTCAACCCCACCGCCGGTGTTGACTGAGTAGATCTCGGCAGATGAATGATAGCGTTCGGCATGGGTGATCAGGCTCGAAATCAGCAAAGGTTGCGACATCATCTGGCCAAGCATCGGGGGTCCTCCTCAGAACTGTTCGCGCCAATTTGGACAATGCCG
>CAYUSM010000048.1:0-15717 GCA_964447345.1 uncultured Sulfitobacter sp.
TAAGTTAGAGATGGGCCTTCCGGGATTAGTCCTGGGGGGCTTTTCTTTTGCGGTCTGGCTGTCGTGCCTCCTTGTTGTTCACTTCCTCTCTTCTTACGACCGTTCTTCTTTCCAGCGGTCGTGAAGCTCTTGCAGCAGCGTCTCTGCATGTTGATCAAGCCAGTCGTCAAAGCCCTCTGCGGTTTTTGCACTGACGTTCACGGTGACGCCTTTGGTTGTCTTGCGGATATCGGCCAGGGCGATGCCATCGGCACTGCGCAGGGTTCGGGGCTTGGGCGCGCTGGCCGCTTTCGGTTTGGTCCGGTCCTTTGAGGCAGCGCGGGCAAAGATCGCGTCAAATCTGCCGTCTGAATCGAGCCTCATGAACTCAGGCGTGGCGGCATGTCTGGTGGCGCGGCTGCGGGCGGCCGGATCTTCAAAGAGTTTGGCCAATGCAATCCAGCGGTCGCGGCCGATGCCCGGGGCCGAACCGATTTGCTTGAGGAAAGGCAGGTCAAATCCCTCACCAACCTTCAGCATGCGGCTGAGCATCGGCAGATCGATGGACAGCGCATCTGCGATTGTCTGCCGGTCATAGCCCGCGGTCTTGAGCTGCGCGGCAAAGCTCGCTTTTTCAATGAAGGACAGGTCCTGGCGCGCGGTGTTTTCCTGCCCCTGCGCCATCACAAGCGCATGGTCGTCCAGCTGGCGCACCATCGCTTTGACCGGCAGCCCCAGCGCTTTCAGCGCAGCAAGGCGGCGGCGGCCATAGACGATTTCATACCGCCCCGGCTTCTTGGCGTGAGGGCGCAACAGCACGGGGACCTGTTGGCCATAGGTGCTCAGGCTTTCTTGCAGCTGCTTTTGGGCGGTCGGATCGATGCCCAGCCGGTCTTCGAAACCTGCGTCTTCAATCAGGGTCGCATCGATCTCCTGAACAGCGCCTTCCTGCAGCTTTGTCAGGGACGATTGCAGCGCACCAACAGCGCCGCGCGGAGCCTTGGCCGGTTTGGGACGCGGAGCGGGGGCAGGGGTGTCCGGTCCGGTTGATAATATGCCTTTACGTGCCATCAGCGCCCCCATGCTTTCTGGATCAGGGTTTCAATCTCATCGTTGACAAGATTGAGTGAATCCATCGCGCGGTCGTAGGTGTTGCGGTGGAACTGGGACCGCTCGACCTCGTAAATCGTCTGGTGGGTCAGGCCTGCGTCGGAGATGGCGGTGGATTTCAGCATGGGGGCGACCATGACCTCATCACCAAAGAGCTGGCGCAGGAAAGCGAGCACCTGCTGCTGGGGGCCGTCATTGGGTTCGTATCGGTTGATGAGGAAGCGCAGGAAGTCGAACTCCATGCTGGCACCAGCCTGTGACACAACATCGAGCAGGTCCGCGCTCATCTGCAGGAACTGCGACATGGAGGCGACGTCGAGCATGTTGGGCACGACGGTGATCAGCACCCCGGTGGAGGCGCAGAGGGCGGACATGGTCAGATAGCCCAGCTGCGGCGGGCAGTCGAAGATCACAACGTCGTAATTGTTCTCCACCTCGCTGATGGCGGTTGCCAGCCGGGCAAAGAAAGGTGGGGGAGTGTTGTTGATCAGCGCCTGGGGTGTTTCGTGTTCAAATTCCTGCAGCATCAGCCCGCCGGGGGCCAGGTCGATGCCGTTGAAAAACGTTTCCTGCACGATCTCAGAGAGGGGCAGGGGGTCTTCATACCGGATCGCGTCATAGATCGTGCCTGCGTCCAGAAAATCGACCTCCGGGCGATAGCCAAAGAGCGTCGTGAGCGAGGCTTGCGGGTCCACATCGATGCAGAGCACGCGGTACCCCTTGAGCGCCAGCCGTTGCGCGGTGTGAATGGCGCTTGTCGTTTTGCCAGAGCCGCCCTTGAAGTTCAGGAACGACAAGACCTGCAGTTTGTCGCCGTCGCGTCGGCCGCGCAGATAGGTGCCTTTGCTCTTGGCCGTGGACTCAAGCGTCCTGCGGATCTCTGCAAGGTCATCGGCGGCATAGTGTCTGCGTCCGCCCGGTGTCATGTGGACGTCAGGAATGCGGTTTTCGAAATGCAGTTTACGCAGAAAGCTGGTAGAGATACCTAGAAGATCGGCGGCTTCCCCGGCTGAGAAAAGGCGCAGTTCCTTGCGCGCATCGGGTGCGAATATCTTGAGCATGTGATGCTCAAGAGCGGCAGTCAAAGTCTCTGCGTTCGCACGAATCCGCGCGTTGATGGTGAGGCTTTCCGCCACGACTGCTCTCTCTTCTATAGTAACGCTTTGCTTCGCTAGCGCTTTGATTACCGTTTCTTACGCCAAGAGAGCCATTTCGCGCAACTGATTTCAAGTTTTGGTGATTTCTGTATGATGCGCAATATATAGTGTTTAAGCCTTGCAGGGGCGCAATGGACAAGCCAGCTAATTGATAATGTTAGAAAAAATGAACTTTCTATATTGATTTATAGGGTGGGTCTGGAAAGTCTGATCAGAGCCTAAATATAGCGTTAGGGACCAAAGGGGCCGAGAATCGGTAGCATATTGATTCTCAACCAATAATAGACTAAGTTGACTTAGCTAAGCTGGAGTGTGCCATGAAAACCGTGAATATGCATGAGGCCAAGACCCATTTGTCAAAACTGGTCGAAGCCGCCACCAAGGGCGAGCCCTTTGTCATAGCCAAAGCGGGCAAGCCGCTGGTGAAGGTTGTCATGGTCGAACACAATGCGCCACACCGCACCGGCTTTCTGAAAGGGCAGGTCGATCTGCCTGAAGATTTCGATGACATGTTTGCGGATGAAATCCAGGCGCAGTTCGAAGGGCAGGGGAGTTGAACCTGCTTCTGGACACGCATCTGTTGCTCTGGCTTGCGGCACGCGATGACATGATGTCGGCCAAGGCGGATGCGCTGATCAAAGACCTGGGCAATACACTGTGGTTCAGCGTGGCCAGCCTGTGGGAAGTGACCATCAAGAAGTCCCTCAACCGCCCGGATTTTCAGACCGATGCGTCGGTCTTGCGGGCGGGTTTGCTGGCCAATGACTATCAGGAAATGCCGATAGAGGGCCGGCATTGCCTCACCCTTGGGTCGTTGCCCGCGCATCACAATGATCCGTTTGACCGGATGTTATTGGCGCAGGCGATTGCCGAAGGCATGCAGTTGGTCACGGCGGACAGAAAGCTTGCGCATTATGAAGGGCCGGTGATTTCTGTGTGATCCGCCACCATCGGCAAAGCCAAATGATCCAATGAAACGGCTTACTTGCAACACTTTTTCATAATGTTCCGCTCTGGTTGTATCAGGCCGAGCAATCCTTTGGGGTTTGTGAGACCATGATTCCAACAAAGGCGCAGAAGCGACCAGCTTGATTCCGGCAAAGAAACGAGTTCAAGCAATATAATCAATTACCTGAGTGCAGCAGTCGAAATCGATTTGCAGATTTAAGACCTTTCCAAGGAGACCCTTGAGTCCATCGCCAAAAGTGCGATGCGCCGTCGGTATCCTGGCTCAAGGCGTTTCACTGAGGTGAGTGGGTTCAGGAGTGGCGCTCATGATAGCGGTATTCATCATGGTCAGCATTTTGGCAGGGCTGGCTGCATCAACAACTGCATTGGTCATGGGATCCTCCATCTTGGCTGCGGTCGGCTGGTACGTGGCGGCAGGGTCTTTCACGCTTGTCGCCTTCCCGTCGGTGGCGGCGGCGATCAGGGTGACACGGGTGCGCCGACGTGCTGAAGCGCAAAAAGGGCAGGGCGGTGCGACGCCCGTCGCGCCTCAGATGGAAACTGCTGAAGGTGATGCTGGGGCGCCCACGATGCGCATTCTGGCCGTGGATGATGATCCGTTTGTTCTTGAACTGGTACCAAAGATCGCCGCGAACGCGGGCTTTGAGGATGTAACCACCGTGAGTTCCGGCGCAGAGGCGCTGGCGCTTTTGGCAAAGTCGGATCAGACCTTTGACTGCCTGCTGCTGGATATCAAGATGCCGGAGATGGATGGGATCGCCCTGTGCCGGAAGGTTCGGGAAACGGCTGACTACCACGTCACACCGATTATCATGCTGACCGCGATGCGCGATCTGACCAGCATGGGCGATGCTTTCCAGGCCGGTGCCAGTGACTATGCGACCAAGCCTTTCGACGTTGAGGAACTTGGCAAGCGGCTGCAATTGGCCAATGCCTCAAACCTGGCCCGCCAGGAACAGAACAGAACGCTGCGCGAAAACAAGGGTTACAAAGAGATGCAGACGGCCCGGTCTGGGTACGACCTTGTTCAGGATGCACATTTGAGCGGGGCACGGACGCTTGTTCAAGAGGCTGTGCTTTCCAACTACCTGACACAGTTGCCCAATAAGCTGCTTGATGATGTGCATGTCTATGCGCTGAGCATTGCCAACCTCGACGTCATCCAGTCGAATGCGCAACCGCATGAGTTTCTTACCCTTTTGGAGGATGTCGCATCAGCAGCCGAGCGGTGTATCGGAGCCAATCTGCTTTTGACGGCCTATAGCAATTACGCCAGCCTTTTGATGATTGTGGACAGTGCATGCCAGCTTTCGCAAGACCATCTTGAGAGCGAGATCAAGAGGCAGCTGGTAGCAGTCGGTGGAATCTACGGCACGCATGAGGCCGTATCGATGAGCCTTTCCGTGGGCGGGCCTATTTTGCCGAAAGGGCCAAGAGAACAGCGCGCGCGCATGACCATTGATCGGGCAGTATCACTGTCTGTGAGCCGCTTGGGTGAACCAGAGACACGTACCGCCGTCGGATTCTTTAACCGTTAAGGCGGATGTAGCGTTTGAGATGGGGCATGATACCCTGCCGAAAGAAGAACTAGGGGGCATAAATATGTCGAAGATGAACATAACTGCCCCCTTTTCAGCAGAAATAGAAAAACAATTGCAAAACTATACCTTTACGCCCGAATTTTGCCTTGTTTGTCAGGCAAACTATCCATGAGAGCCAAAGACGAAGTGGGGTTCGAACCTTTTGGTCAATTCTGGAGACGAAGATGAAAATCCTGGCAATCGACGATGATCCGATCATCCTGCAGTTGCTTGAACAATTTATGTCCGCAATCGGAAATCATGAGCTTGAAACAGCCATGTCCGGAGTGGAGGCATGTGACATCGTCCGTCAGCATCAGACCGCAGAATACGATTGCTTTCTGATCGACATCCAGATGCCCGGCATGGACGGGATCGAACTTGTCAAAAACCTGCGCAGCATGGATTGCTACCGCGACACGCCGGTGCTGATGCTGACCGCCATGTCCGAAAAGCGCTATGTCGACGGGGCTTTTGCGGCGGGTGCCACGGACTATGTGACCAAACCTTTCGAGGTTACGGAACTGCAGACCCGGCTGGGTCTGGCTGAAAAGCTGGCGGCCAACCGCAGACCGTCGGTCAAGAAGGTCTTTGCGGCGCAAAAGCTGCAGGGCAATCATGCCGCTCAGGAAGATCCGAGCGACTTCAAACTTTTCGAGCCATTCACCATCGTCGAAGTCGACAATGTGATCGAGATTGTGGCGCTTGAGAACTATGTCTCTCAACTGTCCCGCAGCTCGCTTTTTGGCTCGACCTGCTTTGCGTTTTCGATCCGCAAGATCCAGGAATACTACGACGAGATGTCGAGCTATGAATTCAGCGCATTGATCACAGATGTGGCCGAGGCCATTTCAGATGCGCTTATTGGTCATCAGTTCCTGATGTCCTATGCGGGCAACGGCGTGTTCATCTGCGTCAGCGAAAGCGGCTGGCTGCCTGACATGGCGAAGTTGCAGGATCGGGTGAACCTCCAATTGGCGGTCACACCATTCTACAACAACCATGGTGAGCAGCTGCGGCCGCGTGTTGCCGGTGGCGAGGCCACAAGGATGATCTGGAAATCCAGTGAATCCTTGCTGGAGACATTGGCGAATGCACATGCAAGTGCCGAGCGGGCAGCCATTGCCCGTGAGCATGAGCTGAAAGACCTCTTTTCCACGACGACGACCTCGAGGATGTCCGGCACGGGCTGAACGGGCTCGGGTCTTTTACGTTTTTCGTAACGGTTAAGCTGACACTTTGGTGCGCCGCGTCAGTTCGCTTTGCTATTCGAAGGGCGGTCGTGTGGGACTGTTTCGTGAGAGGGGCGAAGCGCCGGAACGTTTGAAATCCACGTTCACAGTCAAAAGCCCTCCCCGGTGACGGTGGCTATTGGGCCAGATGTCACCGGGAAGGGCGGGTTCCTGGGCCCGTCTTTGATTAACGGAAGAGGCTCAGAATGTTCTGAGGTGCCCGGTTGGCGATCGACAGGGATTGTGTCGCAAGCTGCTGCTGGACCTGAAGGGCCTGCAGACGCGCTGCTTCTTGTTCCATGTCGGCGTCAACCATAGAACCAACACCTGAATCCAGGGTGTCGGACAGGCTCTCCACGAACTGCATCTGACCCTCAATCGTGTTCTCGGTCACGCCGAGGGACGTGGACGCAGTGATTGCTGCCTGTAGTTGGCCTTCAGCCGTCACAAGATCAGCCGCAAGGTCTGTGGATGTCTCAAGATCAATAGCCGCAAGCGCCGTCTGGATGGCCTGCAAATCCACGGATTCAAAGGTCATCGTCGTGGTCGCAAATGTACCGCCCGCGCGCGAGATACCGGTCACAACCGTCTGGGTTGCGGCGGCACCGCCGACCAGGTCGTCACCGTTAAATGTTGCCTGATCGATTGCGGATTGCATGTTTGCGGTCAGCGCGTCGAGTTCGGACTGCACGGCAGCCTTGTCGACACCATCGCTTTGCGCAAAGGCAATGCGTTCAACCATCTGCTGGGCCAGGTCGTTGACCGTTTCAGCACCAAGGCGTGCAGTCGCGACGGAATTCTTGGTCGCGGTCATACCTTCGTTGATGGCTTTGAACATGGCGCTGTCGCCCTTCATCGTTTCCGAGATGGCAAAGTACGCTGCGTTGTCTTTACCAGAGGAAACTTGAAGGCCGCTTGAGACGCGGTTCTGGGTTTCGTTAAGGCCACGGTTCACGTCTTTGAGTGTTGCGAGGGCCACTGTTGCGGAGTTATTGGTGAGAATGGACGACATTACTGCTCTCCTTTATTCTCATATTTTTCAGTCTTCTGACTGAGGGCGTCAAAGCGCCAGCCCCCGTGCTAGTTCTCAATTAAGAAAAAATTTAGGCACAATCGTGGCTTTGTGGCGAAACCGGAAACGGTGACCACGCCGCTTGTGCCAGCCTGCACAGGCAAGATCGGCCAGTAGACTGTTGGATATCGGATTAGTGTCGCGTTCCGTTTACCAGAAGCTGGGTGATCGCATCTTCCAGTTGGGCAAATCGGTAGGGCTTTGGCAGCAGGCGCAAAAAGCGCCGATCTGACTGATTGGTTTTGGGGAAGGCATGTGCATACCCGGTGATCACAAGGACGGGCAGGGTGCGCAGATTGGCGTTCTCACTTTCCCTCAGCCAACTGACGATCTTGTCGCCTGTCAGGCCGGGCAGTTGGAAGTCGACAACCACAAGGTCGATGGGCTCGTCCGTGGTGACGAGTTTGGCAAAGAACTCACTGGCGTTGCTGGAACTTTGGACAAAACAGCCCAGTTTTCGAAGCTGTCGGGTGATGATGTTGCGAAAGGCCCAATCGTCCTCAACAAGCAGGACACGTATGGTCGAACTGCGCGCCTGGATATTGGGACTCATATCCGTCACCGTCGCTTCTCAACCCCCCGTCAGTTGCCTGATCAACAGGTTATCTCTGGATGAAATACCTCACAATAGCGTGACCGAGAGTTTCGGACCCCACGATGATAAAGTTTTGTAAATACCTCTAGTTGCACAACCTAAGGCTGCCAGAGATTGGGTGCTACCCGTGCTAATATGCAGGTGGTAAAGCCGCTTTTTCGCAAAGTGATCAGAAATGAAACAAATCATCTCAACTTCCGCGCGAATCAATTTGGCTGTCTTGCGCCCGACCCCAACAACGCGTCAGCTGTGGGCCGCGTTTGCACGTTGAGGGGTCCCCAAGGCACTCTCAATCGAGCTTATGAGCTTGTCCTGACGTATCGGTTTGCGCAGCATGGCACCCGGCGGCTGCAGGTCGTCACGTTCAGAGGCCGCGTGGTTTGGATAGCCGGACATGAAGATGATCGGTATGTCGGTGATCAATCGTCTTGCGATCCGGGCCAAGTGGTGCCCTTGCACTGAACCGGGCATGACAATGTCGGTGATCAGCAGATCAGGGATCAGACCGGTTGTCAGAATGCTTTCCGCATCATCACCATGCGACGCTGTGATCACATCATAGCCATGCGCCTTGAGCTGCAAGGCAAGGATTTGACGCAAGGGAGCTTCGTCTTCGACCAGCAATATTCTGGCACAGTTGTTTTGCACCGTTGTGGGTTCTGCCACGGGCAATACGTCTTGATGGGGTGGGGCGGTGGGCAGGATCAGCCTGACGGTTGTGCCCTTGTCTTCGATGCTCTTGAGCCGCACGGCACCGCCGGATTGGCGGGCAAAGCCCGAAACCATCGACAGACCCAGGCCTGAGCCTTCACCAACCGGCTTCGTGGTGAAAAAGGGGTCAAAGACCTCGTCCCGAATGGCCTTGGGTATACCTGTGCCCGTGTCCGTGACACTCAGGCAGGCGCTGTATCGCGGCTGTTTTTCACCGCGCTCCAGTCCCATGTCATTGTTATCAAGGTTCAGCCTGCTGGCATGTAGGCCAAGCGTGCCGCCGTCCGGCATAGCGTCCCGGGCATTGATCACCAGATTGAGGATCGCTGTTTCCAACTGGTTGCGGTCCGCAAACACATTCGGTGTCTCCGGTTGAACAGACAGGATCGTGCTGATGCTCTCTGGCAGGACGCGGTCCAAGATGGGGCGCAGTCCATCAAAGATATCCTTGATGTCGTGCTCGGCCGGTTCCAGAGCAGAACTGCGCCCGAACGCCAGCAACTGGGCAGAGAGCGATGCGCCGCGCTCTGCTGCCTTGATGATTTCATTGACTAACTCTTCGCGTTCTTCAGGCGGCGCATCCTTGAGGATCTCAGCAGCGCCCAAGGTGATTGCAGTGATATTGTTGAAGTCATGTGCAACCCCCGCAACCAGTTTTCCCAGCGCGTCGTGCTTTTGCGAATGGGTCAAGGCGACCCGGGTCTTGTCCAGTTCTTCCCAATTCTCGTTGGCCTTCAGAAGGCTTAGATAGAAGTAGGGTGAGATCGCGAAGAATATGCCGGTCGCTGCGATTGCTTCGTTCGAGAGGCCAAACTCCCTATAGAAAAGAACTGCCATCGCAGCAAAGCCAAGCCAAATGGGCCCCACGACGCAAGAGATCACCACGGGGTAGGTGGCATGGAACACAAAGATGTTGATGGTGGCGGCAAGAAGCAGCGCCAAGGCGGCCATCTTGAAGATGTCCCCATCCGTCGTCCAGACCGTCAAAGCAAGGGCATTGTAGACGATGGCGCGTGCCGCAAGAAGCGTCAGCACAAGGTAGTAGGCCGACGCGTTGCCAGCCCTTGCAGCGTGGGCGGCAACAATCTTTTCCAGTGTGATGATGGCAATGTAGACCACGCCGATCGTCGCCATGCCCCAAAACCCAAAAAGCACAATGGCGCCGACCGCTGCAAAGGCGATCAATCCGACATGAACAAAGAAATGCAGGCTGCCGATTGGTTCAGCCGCGGCAATCGACCTGAGCTGGATAAGCCTGTACTTGTCGCGCGCACTATCAGTGTCAGACGGATGCATTCCTCGTGGCTCTTCATTCTCGGCAAGGGTTGAACGTTCGAGTCCTAACGCAGGACGGGCCATGCGTCGAGTAAGCGATTGAATCGAAGGCCTATCTCTCGCTATGCGGGAGAATGGTCAGGCCGCGGATCTGGCTTTGATCAAATCCAGATAAGCCGAATTATGTTTTGTTAGCCAACATGCTACTGCGCTAGATAAGTTTCTTCGGGTCGGGCCTTGGGACTGTTTGGGATGCGGTGACGTATTTCGCAAACTCGTCCAATTGCTGAACGATCATCAGAAGGTCGAGAATGTCGTCGCTTGGTAAATCCTTGGCCAGGTTGAAAGCCGCGGCTTCTGTAAGCTGGGCGGCTGCCGTGAGGGCCGCAATGCTGTCAAGGCCGTCGAAGCGCAGGTTCGGGTGCTTCAGTTTGGCAAGAGCGTCGCGGTCATGCGTCTCACCGGTTTGAAATGGCTTGCTTTCGATCATCACGGGCACTCGACATTCATAGGTAGAAACCACGCGTTCGCTCGGATTTTCCTGACATTGGATCAGCGCGGCAAATGGTCTGGTAAAAATGCAGTTCCGCCCTTCATCCAAAGGCAGAATATGGACAGGCGATAGGACAGAAGTGCCCGAAAATCATGTCCCGTGATTGCGCCACCTTTGCTGCGTCTGCGCCCTGCGGACCCAAGCGCAAGGATAGAGCAGTTGGGGATCGCAGCAACAATCCATAAGATTAACCATGAATTAACTTATTTAATCTTTGCGCAGGCAAACTTCTATGTAAGATGCCCCAAAAACATAAAGACTATTGGGCAGGAAAATGACGATCACATACGCGGCCGCTAGGAGCGCGCCTCTTTTGCAATGGGAAGACGAACGTCTTTTGATCGAAGGTTGGCAGCTGAGAAAGGATAGTTCAGCGCTTGAGACGCTTTTGGTGTCACATGCGCGCATGGTCTATTTTTGGGCGAGGAAGGTCAGCCGTGACAAGGTTGAGCAAGAAGAGTTGGTGGCCGAAGGATTGCTTGGGTTGATCAAGGCTGTCGATATGTTTGACCAGCGTCAGAGGGTGCGGTTCTCGACCTATGCGCGGTGGTGGGTCAAGAATTCGGTCCTGACTGCCCTTTCGCGGCTGCGGTCGATTGTAGAGGTGCCTGCAGGATCAGGCACGCCGCAACCGCAATACCCAAGCGATGGTGAGACTGGTTTGGATCAGCTTGCCTCTGACGAGCCAACACCTGAAGAGCATGCGATCAGCCGGTCATCGAACGAGGCATTGCGGGTACAGATCACCGACGCGTTGGCAGCGCTGGATGGTTTGGACCGGGAAGTCGTTGTGTCGCGCTGTCTGGCCCAGCCGCCCATGAACATCAGCGATCTGGCCGAAAGGCTTGGCGTCACCTCCGCGCGCCTGCGGCAGATTGAGCGGCGTGCGATGGCGCGCCTGAAGTATGAACTGGTCGAACGCGGCGTCCTGACGAGCAGGGTGCAGTGAAGTGATCGAGATGTCTCTGTTTGGCAGTGCCCCGGCTGCGCAAAAGCCTGCGGCGGGCGGTACCTCTGCCCAAGCCCCAGCGAATGGGTTTTCGGTGATGATGCAGGCCTTGACCAAGGCGACGGCGGTGGCATCGGTTGAAGCTGGTGCAGTGCCGCAGGTCTTGCTGAAGACCGCGGTGGGAACATCAGCGCCAGTCTCGGCATTGCCGCAGGTCGCCCCCCAGATTGCTGCGGCGAAGGCGCCACCTGCATCATCCGATGGGACGGAGGATGACGCGGCAGGTACGGCCGGAGCTGGTGCCGAGGGTGTGCCAGAGCAAATCGTGCCCGGGGAGGCCGGTGTTGATCAGCTTGTGGTGGCAACACCAGAGGTTCAGGTTTCACCGAAGGCTGCGCCACACGTAGAAATACGGAACGCCGTGGCAACTGCTGTGACATCGAGCGTGCCGCAGCAAGCGTCATTGAATGCGGAACCGGGCGCAGTCCAGAGACCGGTCACCACTGCCGCCAATGTGAAGTTGAACACGGGGCAACAGGTGACTGGCCCAGCAGGACAACTCCTGCCTCAGACAGTTGCAACGAAGAACCCTGCGCCGACCCATCAGCCAGTGACGCAATCCGGTGGACAGGTCGTGCCGACAGCTGTCGTCCCGGCCAGCGCATCGGCTCCGGTGCAGGTCGCTGTTGAGCCGGACGTTGTCATACCTCAGCAGACCGCTGGCGCAACGGTTCCGCCGCCGCTGGAGAAACCCCCGGTCGCTGTGGCGCCTCAAGCGGCGGTCGCTTTGCAGCCCGCACGACCACCGCAGTCACCCGTTCCGACAGAGGCGACCAAGCAAGCACAGACAACTGGAAAGGCTGCCATTGAGAAGCGTCAGCCGACGCCGCCAGTATCGGTACCAACCCAGCTGACAGAACCCGCTTCCGTGCCAACGTTAAAAGCTGCAGTCGAGACGACGACCTCTGCCGCTCCGATAGAAAGGTCAACGACACAGCCGACAGCCGTCGCGCAAACCGCGCCCGCTGTGACAGGACCGCTTGGGACCGCATTGGCAAACCAACGGCGCATAGTGGTGCGGGACGTTGATCCCGCTCAAGGCAACAAGACTTCTGTCGAGACGGATAGATTGACCATCACGACTGATCTGAAGTCCGTGCGCAGCGAAAGCCTGCTGCGCACCACCGCGGTCGAGCCAACCCAGCCAAAGCCGCAAGCGCCCACATTTGTCGGTGCGGCAGAAGGTACCGCGCTCAGTAGCGGTTTGATCAAGCCTGAGCAGCCGGGTGTATCCCCTCTCGGGACCCTTGGGATCACACCGCAAGACGAAGGGCGCGCCGCCCAACCGACGGTGCTGGCCCCTCAGCCCACAGAATTGCGGGCGGCCACACCGCTTGATCAACCCACCCCCGCCACACCCAAAGCACCGGCCAAGCCAATGGCTGATGCGCTGATGGCGCAGGTCCGGTCCGTGGACGTTCAGGAAGGGCGGACGACGGTCAATTTGCATCCTCGTGGCCTTGGCACCATCGAGGTTGAGCTGATCGCGGAACGTGATGCGGCGTCAAAGGTGATTGTCCGGGTCGAAAACCCGCTGGTGTTGCAGACCCTGCGGGAAGAACGGCAGTTACTGGCACAGACCATCGGCATTGCAGACAGCAGCGTGATGTCGTTTGAGGAAAGTGCGACAGGCGAACGTTCCTTTGCGGGCGCTGATGATGACGCTCAGGCACAAGGCACTTTTGCCACGGACACATCCGAAGAACAGGCACGCACCCACACCAATGTGGTGGACGACGGCGTGCTGGATGTTTTGACATGAGGAAGGGAAGACCATGCTGACCAGCCCAGTCCTATTGGAGCAAGCCAGAGCCGCTGCGGGGGACAATGGCACCTCATCCATTTCGCAACTTGGTGAGGACTATCAAAGCTTCCTGACGCTGCTCACCGCACAGATCGAAAATCAGGACCCGCTGTCACCAGTCGACAGCACCGATTTCGTGGCGCAACTGGCGCAGTTGTCACAGGTGGAACAGGCCGTGCAGACCAACGACCAGTTGGAGCGTCTGGGCAATCAGGTCGCCGCCTTGATGAACCTTGGCGGGACGGACCTGATCGGGCGGGAAGTCAAGACCAGCACAAACCTGGCCGAGCTTCGCAATGGCGCGATCCAGTCAAGCTATGCCGTTGAGAACGGTGCGGTCTCGGTCGAGGCAAGGATCATCGACCCGGTGGGCCGCGTGGTGCGGACGTTGAGAGGGCTGCCGACTGACGCCTTTACAGAAACGCCGCTCAACTGGGATGGCAAGGACGACAGCGGTGTGGCTCAACTCGATGGGGTTTATACTGTTGAGCTGATTGCGCAGGACGCCAACGGCGATGCTGTCGCAGCCGAGTTGTCCAGAACCGCTGAAGTCAAAGAGGTCATTTTCCAGGATGGCGAGATCCTGTTCACGCTGTCCGGAGATGAGATCGTGTCGTCCGTCACGGTTCTGGGGGCAAGCTAGGGCTGCTCTCGCAGGCTGACGTTTGCGGTCAGCTTGTTGATCCGTGCGGTCCGAATTTCGGGGAAGTCCACATAAAGCTTGCGCACAAGCTTCTCGGCAAGCTGCTCCATCCGGCCAGCGTCATCTTCGGTCTCGGCCAGATCGTGATCGGTTTCGGCCAGTTCGGCAATTGCGGTCACCGTGGCATCGCGCAGCTTGGCACGGCCAACTGCCCCGTTGATGCCCTGAAAGGCACCCTCCCCCATAACGTAGACATCCAGATCAAAGGCCAGATGCATTGTGCTTTTGGTTTGAATGATCTGCATCGTGAACTTGCCAAGCGGCAGCTTGAACAGGAGTTTCTTGGTCTTTTCCATGGGGGCATGTTCGGGAGGTGGCGCCGCCGTAGGACGCATAAAGCGCTCGCCCAAATAGCCGAGCGTGCCCGCCCCAAGGACCAAAACCGCCATTAAGATGACTTTGAGCATCTTGGCCTCTGTCTAGTAAGGCAGCAGAATCTCAAGAATGTCCTGACCGGGCCGTGCGGTTTGCACGACCGATATCTGCCCCCGCCCGCCGTAGGAAATCCGTGCCTCGGCAATCTTGTCATAGCTGATGGTGTTGTTCACAAGGATGTCGGATTCTCGAATGATCCCGGCGATCCGCAGCTCACGCAGTTCGGCGTTGACCTTGACCTCTTGCCGACCGGCGATCACGAAGTTTCCATTGGGCAGCTCATCAATGATGAGCGCGGCCACCCGTAGCTGGATGCTTTCGTTGCGCCTGATGCTGCCTGTGCCGCTGCGTTCCGAGCTGCTTTCCAGTGCGATGGCTTTCCCGCTGTCCGTCGACAGGTCAAGATTGAGGAAATCTGGGTCCGCGAGTTCCTGTTTGCCTTCGCGACTGCGGTTTGTGGCGTTCTGCAGTTGCGCGCGATCATTGATGTCGATCAGGACCGTCACCAGATCGCCGACGTTCTGCGCCCGTCTGTCGCGGAAAAAGCTGGTGGTGTCGCTGGACCAAAGGCCAGAGGCTTCGGCGCGTTTGGGCGGCGGTGTGGGTTCAACCAATGGCATCGGCACGCTGATCCGGTTCACTTCACCCATGGTTGCCCTGTCCAGGACAAGGTCGCTGACCTGGGGGTCGCGCACATCTTGCAGTTCGGCGCAGCCAGTGAGCGCGGCAGCTGCCGCCAAAAGGACAGCGGCAAGAGGTCTCAGCGAAAGGGTCATTGATCAACCTCCACAATACCTGTGCCCGTTGCGATGGCATTGATTGCCTTATTGCTCGATAGGTTCACAACGCGCACAGGTTGGCCTGCGTGGGCATCCGCCATGGCACGGCCCGTTGCCGTCAGGGACAGCCCGCCATGGCGCAAGACGATTTTTACTTTTTCTCCACGGGTGATGACCCGGGGGGGAACGACTGATTGCCGGGGTACCGGACGGCCCGCGACCAACATGCGGCGGACCTGTTTGCCGATCAGACTGTCGGCATCCTGAATTGCAAAAGTGCCCAGACGCTGCAGCGGCATCTCAACCATGGAGACATCGGTTGGCTGAACGATCTCGTCCGGGAACAACCTGCGCGCGGGCACCGGCACTTCAATGGTAGTGATGGCCAGCCCCCAGACGCGATGTGTCTCCCCGTATTCGGACACCACATTCGCGATGAACTGGCCGGTCTCTGCATCCATCCAGAATTCCTGCACAAAGGTGCCTTCGCTGATCATCCCTTCGGCCATGCGCACTGCGATGCGGCTGTTGTCCGGCAGGACATGGCCCAGTTCGGCAAAGGCGCGCTCTTCGATCAGATCGGTCACCTTGACCGGGCTTGCGCCAGCAGGTGCTGCGATCATGATCAGCGCGGCCAGAATGGTATGAAGGAAACGCATCACCCCTGCCCGTTACTTGATTTGGTTGGTTGTGGTCATGATCTGATCTGCCGTTTCAATCGCTTTTGAGTTCATCTCGTAGGCGCGTTGGGCCGAGATAAGGTCGGTGATCTGCTGGATGATGTTCACGTTGGAGTTCTCAAGATACCCCTGCC
>CAYUSM010000049.1:0-15656 GCA_964447345.1 uncultured Sulfitobacter sp.
TGGCGAAGCCAACCACGATCAAGATCCGTCTGAACTCGTCCGCGGGCACAGGCCACTTCTACGTGACCAAGAAAAACGCGCGCACCATGACCGAGAAGATGGTCGTACGGAAGTATGACCCCGTTGCGCGCAAGCACGTGGAATACAAGGAAGGCAAGATCAAGTAAGATCGACCCCTTTCAAGGATTTCGGGCCGCGCTGGAAAGCGCGGCCTTTTTCGTTTTGGGAACGTGAGTATGGAACCGCTGACCGTCAGACCCGGACGGGCCGAGGATGTGGCCCCGCTCGACGCGCTTTTGGCGCGGAGCTATCCGCGGCTCTTGGCCGCCGATTACCCACCGTCGGTTCTGGTGACTGCGATTCCGCGGATTGCCCGCGCGCAGCCAGCACTTGTAACCTGCGGGACGTATTTCGTGGCGCTGCGGGGCGAAACGCTTCTGGGCGGCGGCGGATGGACCCGCGCCGTTCCCGGCGGGGCAGGGCAGCCGCTTAGGGACGTGGGGCACATCCGGCATTTTGCAACCGATGCAGAGGCTGTGCGTCAGGGTATCGGGCGGGCGCTGATGGACGAAGTGCTGCAATCGGCAGCCCAGGCGGGCGTGCGGCACATGGAGTGCATGTCCACGCGCACAGCCGTCCCGTTTTACCAAAGTGCTGGGTTCGTGGTTCAGGGACCGGCTGATGTGACGCTTGACGCGGGCATCACCTTTCCCGCCATCCGCATGTCACGCAGGTTGATGCCGTGAAGCGTGTCATGATCGTCGGTGGACCGGGGGCGGGCAAGTCAACGCTCGCGCGTATGTTGGGAGAGCGGACCGGCTTGCCCGTGCATCATATGGATTTGCTGCACTGGAAAGAGGATTGGGTCGAGCGCCCGAAAGCAGAGAAGGTGCCCATGGCGCGCGCCATTGAGGAACAGGACAGATGGATCTTCGAAGGTGGCCTTTCTGCGACTTATGACACCCGGCTGGCGCGTGCCGATATGTTGATCTGGCTTGATCTTCCTGTGTGGCTGAGACTTTGGCGGGTGACCAAGCGCCTTTTCAGGTATCTGGGACAGAACAGGCCTGATCTGCCCAAGGGCTGTGTGGAGCGGCTGCACCCGGAAACGCTGGAATTCTACCGTTTCATTTGGACCCACCGGAAGACATCCCGTGACAAGATTCTCAGGATGCTGAAGGATTCTGATACAGGCGTTGAGGTCGTGCACCTTACCTCACCGCAGGCGGTCAGCGCTTTCATACATGGTCTCTAGCGGTCCTGAGGCGGAATGGATTTGGTCTTGGTCACCAAAGCCTTGATGTCTTCGAGATCATACTTCACCTGCCGCCGTTTGGTGCCCGGCAACTGGTGCAGACGGCTCACACCCGGCCTGCGATCTTTCGCAGGGCGGATCGGACGCGGCACGAAGCCGCCCGCGCAGTTCGGGCAGACGTTCTCCAACACGTTGTCCACGCAATCGGCACAGAAGGTGCATTCGTAGGTGCAGATGCGGGCCTCCATCGCCTCGGGCGGCAGATCCCGGTCGCACATTTCGCAGTTCGGTCTGAGTTCCAGCATGCAGCACCTTCGATCTTTGCGTTTTTTCGGACTTGGCGTAGCCTTGAGGCATGGCCCGTCAAAACCCCTATCGCCCATTTCACCCTGATCCCAATCAGTTGGCAAGCGCGCCTGCGGTCAGCGGCAACAAGATCAACGGTTTGGGGGAGGACGCGTTTCGTCCGCCGCGGATGGTCTATTGGGCACCTGATATGGATGATATCCCCCACGGCGATCTGCAACGTTACTTCTACAAACGCTCAGCCGAGGTGCCTGCGTTTACGGATGCGCGGGCGGCAAGGGTAGCGGCCACCAGTTTCCCCTTGCCTGCTGTGGCCGAAGACGTGGTTCCGCATTCGGATCAGAGCTGGGCCGAGGGTCTTGATCGGTTTGTCGTCGATGGTCTGTGCGACATGGTTGGGGTGGCCGAGATGTCGGATGACTGGGTCTTTGAGGGCCATGAGGTTACCCAGACGCGGATTGTGATGCTTGGGGTGCAGCATGACTACGATGAGATCGCTCAGGCACCGGATGCGGCTGCGGGACTGGAGGTTGTCGCCCAGTACCAACGCGCGGCGGTTGCTGCGATGCGGATTGCGGGCTGGATCAGAGAGCAGGGATGGGACGCAGAGCCCGTGACGGGGCCGATGACCGGCGCTGTCGCAATGATCCCACCGGCACTGGCCTGCGGTTTTGGTGAGCTTGGCAAACACGGCTCGATCATCAATCCGGAGTTCGGTGCGTCATTCCGGCTGTCGGCTGTTCTGACCGATGCACCATTGCCCCTTACACCCGCCCGCGACTTTGGCATTGACCGTTTTTGCGAGAACTGCCGGATTTGCGAAGACGCCTGCCCACCCTTTGCGATAGGCCCGGACAAGCAGACGGTCCGGGGCGCGGAGAAGTGGTATGTGGATTTCGACAGATGCTTGCCGTTCTTCAATGAGACCCATGGCTGCGCGATTTGTATCGCGGTCTGCCCTTGGTCGCGGCCCGGGGTGGGGTTGAACCTGGCTGCCAAGCTGGCGGCGCGCGCGGATCGGTTGGCGGGCACGTCGCCCCGTTGAGTTTGCTTTCGCCCCTCGGATCATCTGTTGGAGGGGCGTTTCATAAACAAAAAGCCCGCCAGAGGATCTGGCGGGCTTTCGAATGCGTAGAGCGATGTAGCGGTTACTCGCGCTGGCCGAAGAGCTGCAGCAGCATCATGAACATGTTGATAAAGTTCAGATACAGGCTCAACGCGCCCATGATGGCGGCCTTGCCCAGCCACTCCGTATCGCCGTGGGCCGCATGTGCGACATATTCGGACTTGATCCGCTGCGTGTCATAGGCGGTCAGACCGGCAAAGATCAGCACACCGATGGAGGAGATCGCGAACATCAGCGCCCCGGACTGGAGGAAGATGTTGACGATGGACGCCACGATCAGGCCGATCACACCCATGATCAGGAAGGTGCCCCAACCAGAGATGTCTTTCTTGGTGGTGTAGCCCCACAGGGACAGACCAGCAAAGGCGATCGATGTGATCAGGAAGATCTGTGCGATCGAGTAGCCGGTGAACACCAGGAAGATGGAGCTGATCGAGATACCCATCACGGCGGCGAACACGTAAAAGACCGTCTGCGCCGTCGCAGCGGACATGCGGTTGATCGCGGCACCGAAGCCAAACACAAAGAGCAGAGGCGCGAACATGACAACCCACTTCAGCGGTGACGCATAAAGCGCATAACCGAGGCTGGTGAGATACTGGTCAGGTCCGATCTGCGCGGCTGCTCCGGCAGGGTCGCTCGTCACCGACAGGCCCGAGATTGCCCATGCGGCGGCAAAAGTAATCAGCATGCCCACGGACATCGTGCCGTAGACCTTGTTCATATGGGCGCGCAGGCCCGCATCTATCTCGGCGGCGCGGGCTCCGGCTGTGCTCCGGATTGTATTCACGTCAGCCATTCATTGACCTCCAATTGGCTAAAGGGTTCGATACCACGCTCTGTTCGCACGTGATTGTGCCAAATATCGGAATTCGGGGCCAACTTTTCAAGGCGCATCGTGCGGCGGGATGCCGCACAATAGCCAGTTATTGTTTCCAATGTGCCGGAACGTCCCAGATTGGGCGGCTTGCTTCGCTACGGGCGTCCTTGCTGGCGATCCCGATATCATCAAGCCTGTGTGGCTCCAGACCTTTCAGATGTTGACGGCTGCGCCAAACGTCAAGGGCAGTCATGAGCCAATTCAGGCCGGACAGGTGGCGGCGGGGGGCGGTTGCAGCGCGGTGCAGGGAGAAATCTGTCATGGGTCACCTTCAGTATTTGTGATGTCATTCCGGTTTGTATTTTGATGCTTGATATATGTGTTGGGTTGGAGAATAATGAAAACGAATGTTTGTGAATAAAAGCATCACGGAAGTTGATATATGAGAAATCTCGACATAACGACGCTGCGATCCTTTGTGGCCGTCGCCGACTCTGGTGGCGTGACGCGGGCTGCGGGTTTCCTGCATCTGACGCAATCCGCGGTCTCGATGCAGCTCAAGCGGTTGGAGGAAATGCTGGACCTGCCTCTCTTGGATCGCAGTGGGCGCAGCATTGCGTTGACGGCTTCGGGTGAGCAGCTTCTGGTCTATGCGCGCCGGATGGTTGCGCTGAACGATGAGGTGATCACGCGGCTGACCGATCACGCCTTTGAAGGCGAGATCACACTTGGCGTGCCACATGATGTTGTTTATCCAGCGGTTCCTCAGGTGCTCAAGCAATTCCACGCAGCTTTCCCCCGCGTGAAAGTGCAATTGGAGGCGTCCTACACCCGCACCTTGAAAGATCAGTTTGCCAAAGGCGAATGCGACGTGATCGTGACCACCGAAAGCGGGGTGGACCAGGGCGGGGAAGTGTTGGCCACCAAGCCACTTGTCTGGGTCGGTGCGCCAGGCGGTACCGCGTGGCGGCAACGTCCGCTGCAGCTTGCCTTTTGCCGGTACTGTGTGTTTCGCGCGCATATTGTTGCAGCCCTTGATGCTGCGGGCATCGCCTGGGACATGAGCGTGGATACGGAAAGCGACCGGACCATTGAGGCGGCGGTCAGCGCCGATCTTGCCGTGCATGCGATGATCGAAGGCACGCAGCCGCCCTACCTTGAGGTGCTGGACCATGGCGGTGCGCTGCCAGAATTGCCGGTGCAGCAGATCAATCTCTACGGCGCCAAGGGCGAAGCGGACGAGGTGCGCGATACTTTGGTTGACCTCCTGCGCAACGCCTTTGCGGTGACACCGGCCATTCGTCTGAAGGCGGTTTGATCGTCAGTTCGGTTGATTTGTCGTCAGATGAGCGGGAATTGGCCTAGAGCGGCTGGTGAATGACGGCCGGTCCTCTGGTGAAGACCTGACTTTGGCCGCTGAGCGCGTTAATCTACCTTAAGAAGATTGCACCCGGTTGATTTCAATGATTGATTGCCGGGTCCCGCTTTTGGAACGTGGCATGGCAAACCGCTTACCGTCAGTTGATTTCCCCCATCAGGGGAGATCAATTAAGCTCAAAGTAACCTGAGGTTGAGAGGTTTGGGTGACTAAATTGTGTCAGCCCTCAGTAAACGCATTGCTCTGGACCTGAGGTCTTGTAGACTGCGGCCACGTCAACTCAACGTCTGCTTGCGTGTTGGACGTTGGTGCGTATAACTCAGGGCTGACCAAGAATGTGGTCAGAATAAGGATAAGTAACAACATGCCGCACAGGGTAGATGTTCACGTCGGGCAAAGGATACGACAGCGTCGTTGGCTGACAGGCATGACACAGCAGAAGCTGGCCGAACTGGTTGGGATCAAGTTCCAGCAAATCCAGAAATACGAGACAGGCGCAAACCGTGTCAGCGCATCCCGCCTGTGGGACATCGCGGACGCTTTGGGCGTTGATGTTTCCTTCTTCTTTGAAGGACTGCAATCCGAAGAAGACCAAAAAGCCAAAGAAGCGGTCGAGAATGTACCGGTCGACGTGATGGGCGACAAGGAAGCCATGGACCTGATCAGGTCATATTATTCCATCCCCGAAGACCAGCGTCGGCGCTTGTTTGAACTTGCGCGTGTGCTGAGCCACGTCGCCTGAAACTCGGTCTTGAAGCTGCGCGTTCTGACGGGCAGGTTCAGCTGATGAATAGCTCTTCCTTTGATCCCGATCTGAGGCGCGTCGCGCATCTGATGGCAGATGCCGCGCGCGAGGTGATCCTGCCCTACTTCCGCAGCCGCTCGCTGGGTGCGGACAACAAGCTCGCTGATGGTTTTGACCCTGTGACGGAGGCAGATCGCGCAGCAGAGCGGGCCATGCGCGACGTTCTTGGCCGTGAGAGGCCCAAAGATGCCATTCTCGGAGAGGAATACGGGGCCAAGGATGGCAGTTCAGGACTGACATGGGTGCTTGACCCGATTGACGGCACGCGCGGCTTTATCAGTGGCACGCCGACCTGGGGCGTTCTGATCGCGGTCTCTGATAGTGCAGGCCCGTTCTATGGTATCATTGACCAGCCCTACATTGCCGAGCGGTTTGAGGGCGCACCGGACGGCGCCCGCATGATTGGCCCGCATGGGGAGGCTGCCCTGAAAACCCTTGCGCCGCGCAATCTGTCCGATGCGATTGCGTTCACGACGTTTCCGGAAGTTGGTGAGCCTGCGGAGGGCGAGGGGTTCCACGCAGTGGCCTCCAAGGCACGTTTGACGCGCTACGGGATGGATTGCTACGCCTACGCGCTTTTGGCTGCAGGGCAAATCGATCTGGTGATCGAGGCAGGCTTGGCCGCATATGACATCCAAGCCCCGATTGCGGTCGTTCAGGCGGCCGGGGGCATTGTAACGGACTGGCAGGGCGGTCCGGCGCATGAGGGGGGCCGTGCGGTCGCTGCGGCCAATGCTGACATCCACGCCCAGGCGCTGGCTATCCTGCGCGCGTATTGACCGGTCTGATCACAGCAGGCAACATCCAAGATATGCAGGGTCTTTGCCCATTTTCCCCCTGCTCTTCGGAATATATGAGGTGGGCTCAGAGAAAGCTGGGCCAATGACCGACTTGTTAATCAAGAATGCCGATGTCCTTGTGACCATGGATGACGCGCGCAGGGAGCTGCCGGGGGCAGACCTGCGATTGGCGGATGGTGTCATCACCGAGATCGGTCTTGACCTGCAAACAACGGGTGAAACCCTGCAGGCACAGGGCTGTGTCGTCACCCCTGGCCTGGTCAATACGCACCACCATCTTTATCAATCCTTGACCCGCGCGGTGCCTGCCGGTCAGGACGCCCTGCTCTTTGGCTGGCTGCAGGCGCTCTACCCGATCTGGGCGCGCATGACGCCGGAGCATTTCTTTGTCTCAGCGCAGGTTGGGCTGGCCGAACTTGCCCTCTCTGGATGCACGCTGAGTTCAGACCATCTTTATCTCTACCCCAACGGCGCGCGGCTGGAGGACACGATCCACGCCGCTGCAGAACTGGGCCTGCGGTTTCACCCCACACGCGGTGCGATGAGCATTGGCCAAAGCGGCGGCGGCCTGCCGCCGGACGCATTGGTGGAAGACGAACGGGCCATCCTCGAAGACTGCATTCGCGTGATTGATGCGTTTCATGATCCGCAGGAGGGCTCGATGTGCCGGGTCGGCGTCGCCCCATGCTCGCCCTTTACCGTTAGCCGGGATTTGATGCGGGACGCTGCCCTTCTGGCCCGCGACAAGGGGGTGATGCTGCACACGCATTTGGCTGAGAACGAAGAGGACATTTCCTACAGTCTTGAAAAGTTCGGCTGTCGCCCCGGCCAATACGTGCAGGACCTTGGCTGGGTGGGTCCGGATGTCTGGCATGCGCATTGCGTGAAGCTGGACGCCGCCGAAATCGCGCTCTTTGCCGAAACCGGCACGGGCATTGCCCATTGCCCCTGTTCCAACTGCCGCCTTGGCTCTGGTATCGCCCCAATCCGGCAGATGCGGGACGCGGGGTTGCCGGTGGGCCTTGGCGTGGACGGATCGGCCAGCAATGACGCAGGAAGCCTGATTGCCGAGGCACGACAGGCGATGCTGTTGCAACGGGTGACGCTGGGTGCGGATGCCATGAGCGCGCGCGAGGCTTTGGAGATTGCCACGCGGGGCGGGGCGGACGTGCTGGGGCGGCCTGATTGCGGCAGGCTGGAGGTGGGCAAACGCGCCGATATCGCCGTCTGGGATGTCAGCGGGATTGAGGCGGCAGGCAGTTGGGACCCTGCTGCGCTGCTTCTTGCCGGTCCAACGACGGTGCGGGACCTTTTTGTTGAAGGACGACAGATTGTGCGCGATGGCCAGATCACGACCATTGACCTGCAGCCGCTGATCGCGCGGCAAAACCAGATGGCCCGCGCTTTGGGAGAGTGACGTGAAACTGCTGACAGCCAGCCTGATGCTGATCGCGCTTTCGATGCCGGTGTTTGCCAACCCGGCCGCAACTGAGGCGCTCAATCAGCTGCGTGCCGCTGCAGGCCGGGCACCGGTGGTCTATTCCAGTGCCTTGGAGCAGGCTGCCTTGGCGCATGCAACGGACATGGCGCGGACCGGCACGTTCTCGCATACCGGCAGCAATGGCTCGACCGTGGGGCAGCGGGTGACGCGCGCAGGCTATGAGTGGTGTTTTGTTGCGGAAAACATCGCGCATGGGCAGGAAACGCTGCGGCGGGCGATGACGGGCTGGCGCAATTCGCGCGGCCATTACCGCAACATGATCCACCGCCGGGCAGAGGCGTTTGGTTTGGCCCGTACCGAAGGCCGGTATTGGGTTATGGTTCTGGCAGCGCCCTGCTGAAGCTGAATGACACCGGGAGAAAGGCCGCGAGCAGGGCAGGTCTAACGCGTGTCGCCTACGCGCCGTCCGGCCACCCAAACGTCTTTCACAGCCCTGTCATCGCCCATCATGATGGTGGCAAAGACCTGTTCCCAGATATCCGAGGCTTCGGCACTGCGCTGCGCAATGGCCGCGGTCGAGGCAAGGTCAAGCACGGTCACATCCGCCTCCATGCCGCTTGCAAGACGCCCGATCCGGTCTTGCAGATGCAAGCTGCGCGCGGAACCCGCAGTTGCCAGCCACATCAGTTCCGCCGCGTGCAGGGGCGTCCCGCGCAACTGGCCGATCTCATAGGCCGCCGCCATGGTGCGGAGCATTGAAAAGGATGAGCCCCCACCGGTGTCCGTGGCCAGCCCAACCGGAATGCGTCGTGCGCGCAGCCCGGCCATGTCAAAGAGTCCCGAGCCGATGAAAGTGTTCGACGTCGGACAGTGCACCAAAGCTGCACCGCACTCTGCGATCCGGTCAACCTCGCGCGGTTCCAGATGGATCGCATGGCCATAAATCCCTTTGGCACCCAGCAATCCATGCGTTTCATAGGTATCAAGGTAGTCGCGCGCGTCCGGGTAAAGCGTTTTCACCCAGGCGATCTCGTCGGTTTGCTCGCTCAAATGGGTCTGCATCAGACAGTCCGGATGCTCAGCCCAAAGCGCGCCGAGCGCAGCTAACTGATCAGGTGTAGAGGTGGGCGAGAACCGCGGTGTGATCGCATAGGCCGCGCGCTCTTTGCCGTGCCATTTCTCGATCAGCGCTTTGCTGTCGTCATAGGCCGATTGGGCCGTGTCCCGCAGTCCGTCCGGCGCGTTGCGGTCCATGCAGGTTTTGCCAGCGACCACCCGCTGGCCCCGCGCTGCCGCTGCTTCAAACAGCGCATCAACGCTATGCGGATGGATGGTGCAATAGGACGCGACGGTCGTGGTGCCTTGAGCAAGTGTCAGGTCCAGATAGCGTTCCGCGATCTTCCGCGCATAGGCCGGGTCCTGCAGGCGCATTTCTTCGGGGAACGTGTATTCGTTCAACCAGTCGATCAGCCGCTTGCCCCATGACGCGATGATGGCGGTCTGCGGATAATGCACATGCGCGTCCACAAAGCCCGGACAGATCAGATGATCCGCGCCGTAGTGTGTCACCGTTGCTTGCGGATGCGCTTTTAGAAGAGCATCGGCGTTACCCACTTCTTCGATCAGCCCGTCCCGCATCAGTACCGCCCCAGTGGTGTCGATATGTACCGCGTCGCGCCAATCAGAGTGCATGGGATTGCCCGAGAAAGTCAGCGTCGGGCCGATGAGAAGAGTGCTTTCAGTCATGGCGCGAGCTTAGGGAAGTTTTTGCCCAAGGTGTACCGAAACCGACCTGGCTATCGGCTGGAAATACGTGAGACGACGCTAGCTTAAGCAGCGGCCATACCTCCCACCCGTTCACGGCGCGCGCACCATTGTGTCGGGCAGGGCCCATGCCTATGGTCACGCCAAACGGGGGAGCCGCCAATGTCAGATCAGCTTGAAGCCACCGAGGTGACCCTGGACGCAGAGGAGGGCGATCAAGGCTATCAGTTGGAGCCCAAGACAGTCGCGGCGGTGCTTTATGCCGTCGACATTGATGACCGCGACAAGCTTATTGAGTTGATGGAGCCGCTCCACGCGGCGGACATCGCGGACCTTCTGGAACAGATCAACGCCTTCGACCGCAGCCGCTTGGTGCGGCTGTATGACCGGGAATTCGACGGGGAAATCCTGTCGGAACTCGACGAAAGCATCCGCGAGGACGTGATTGCCATCCTGACGCCTCAGGTTCTGAGCCAGGCGGTGCGGGAGCTGGACAGTGACGACGTCGTCGACCTGATCGAAGACCTTGAGGACGAACAGCAGGAAGCCATCCTTGACGTTCTCGAAGACGCCGACCGGGCCGCTGTCGAACAGGCGCTGACCTGGCCGGAGTATTCTGCAGGGCGTCTGATGCAGCGCGAGGTCGTGGCGGCACCGGAGCATTGGACGGTTGGGCAGGCCATTGATCATTTGCGCGCCACACCGGAAGACGATCTGCCCGATCAGTTCTACCACATCGTCATGGTTGATCCGCGCTTTCACCCGGTGGGAAATGTCACCCTTGGCAAACTGATGCGTTCCAAGCGGACGACACCGCTCAAGGAGCTCTTGGAAGAGACGTTCAAGATCATCCCTGCCGCCCAGCCTGAAAGCGAAGTGGCTTACGCGTTTAACCAGTACCACCTGATCTCTTCGCCCGTCGTGGATGACGAGGGGAGGCTGATCGGGGTGATCACCATTGATGACGCCATGGCCGTGCTGGATGAAGAACACGAGGAAGACATCCTGCGCCTTGCCGGTGTGGATGGCGAATCCACCTTGTCGGACTCAGTGCGCGCCACCACGCGGCGGCGCTTGCCCTGGCTTGCGGTGAACCTTGCCACATCAATTGCCGCATCCCTCGTGATCGCGCTCTTTGAGGATGCGATTGCGCAGATCGTGGCCCTTGCCGTGCTGATGCCCATCGTGGCCTCTATGGGTGGCAACGCAGGCACGCAAAGCCTGACGGTTGCGGTGCGGGCCATCGCGACGAAAGACCTTACCGGGTCGAATGTCTGGCGCGTGATCCGACGTGAATGCCTTGTGGGCCTGATCAATGGCGCGTTCTTTGCCGTTGTGATGGGCATTGTCGGTATTCTCTGGTTCGGCTCGCCGGCGCTGGGCTACGTCATTGCTGCAGCGATGGTGGTGAATATGGTTGTGGCGGGGCTCGCAGGCACGGGCATCCCCATCGTGCTGGAGCGCATGGGCATTGACCCCGCCCTTGCTTCTGGCGCTTTTGTGACAACGGTGACGGATGTGGTGGGCTTCTTCGCCTTCCTTGGGCTGGCAGCGGTGGTGCTGCTGTGAGCGATCTGGCCGAGATCAAGGCCGCCGCGCGGAAAGCAGCTTTTGCCCGGCGCAAACCTTTGTATGAAAACGCAAATGCGGCGCAGTCTGGCTACCTCAGCGAAGTGCTGGCGGGCTACAGGGGGGTGCCTCTGTCCGGCTTCATGCCCATCCGGACGGAGATTGATCCGACACCTGCCATGGCCGAGGCATCGGCCCATGGACCGGTGGGGGTTCCGGTGATCGAAGGAGCGGATCACCCGCTGAAATTTGCCCATTGGACGCCGGACACTGTTATGGTGCCGGGGGCCTTTGGCGCAGCAATCCCTGAGGCGCCCACATATTTTGAGCCGGAGATACTCATCGTGCCGCTGTTGGCCTTCAACCGGCGCGGCGGCAGGCTGGGCTATGGCGGCGGTTTTTATGACCGCACGCTTGAGATGCTGCGGGGCAGGCGGCCCACCTTGGCCATCGGCTTTGCCTTTGCCGGTCAGGAGACAGAGGAGCTGCCCTTGGAAAAGACGGATCAACCGCTTGATCTGGTCGTCACCGAGGTTGGTGTGATTGAGCCGGAGACGGCCTGAACTTACGCCGCCAGAGGCAGCGCGTTGGCCGTCAATGTCTGCATCAACAGTTGCGCTTCATAGCGGTGCAGAACAGGCCGCGCGGTTGTCTTATGACGGATGCTATCCGGACAGACTCCCGTGGCAGCTTCCCATTCGGTCAGTCCGTATTCTGCCCCTGCGACCATCTCACCCAGAAACAGGCTCTCGGTCCACAAACCATGTGCGCGCAAGATCGCATGATCTTCAAGCAACAGGTGATAATAGACCAATGGCTGACCGGCGGGACCAAGATGTTCCGCGCCAAAAGGCAACAGCTGCTTGGCAGCGACGAGAACCTCGCTCTCACCAAAGAGCAGGCTGACTTCAGGACCTTTGATCATCACGCAATGGTTGGGTGAGATATCGAGTGGATGGGTTGATCCCATAAAACCTGCGGGCAGGCGGACAGGCATCAGGTGGGGATGCCAGCGGGTCTGCTTGGCCGAAATCTCGTATCGCCGCACAGCCAGCAGACGAGATGTGCCTCCATCGTAAGTGATCAGCGCTTGGCCCGGGTGCAAATCTTCAACCGCGACCGGTCCATCGACCGTTTCAATCAATGTACCGGGGCAAAAGCAGGGGGTCCCCGGCGTGCCGGGCGTCGGCGTGGGGTTTTCGACAAAATCGCCGTTTCCATCACGGGAAAAGGCCACCCCGTTGGGCGCGTTGCTGTCGATCTGCTCGCCTGCACCAACCTGATTTGTGCCTGGAAACCCCGAAGGCTCGGTTGGTGTCCGTGGCGGGTTGCCATAGGACAGGACGACATAGTCGCCTGTATTTGTGTCCACCAGGAAGAGGGAATCGAACTTCTGACCTTCCCCATCAGGCAGCCAGTTGATGCTGTTGTTGCTGGTCGCGCTGTAGAAACCGGCAGGCGGCGTGCCGGTGTATTCACCTACAACAGTTGCGGTGCCTCCGGCACCAATCGTGTCTGTGGTTCCAAAACTGTAGAGCAGGCCACCTTTTTCGGACCAGATCTCATACCCATCCAGAGAGATCGCGCTACCGGTGGTGTTTTGTATTTCGACAAACTCATCGGCCTTGTTGGCGGAACCGTCACCGTCAACATCAGTAGCGTTGCCACCTGCGTTGTCCGCCAGGATCTCGCTGAAGATAATGCCGTTTAGTCTGTCTGCCACGCCTGATCTGCTCCGGGCTGCTGCGGTTCTTTGGGCGACAATAGGCTGAAAATTTGCACTAAATTCGCAGCAAATGCGGTATTTTCACGTCAAGGCATCTTCAGTCGCACTTGCTGATCTGGCGAATTGCCCCTAACGCTAAGCCCATGAAAATATTGTTCTTGGGCGATGTGATGGGGCGCGCAGGTCGGCGTGCTATTAGCGAAAACTTAACCCGTTTGCGGGCTGAGTGGAAGCTCGATTTCGTTGTGGTGAACGGTGAGAATGCAACCGGAGGTATGGGGCTGTCTGGCGCGCATGCCAAACTGCTGCTGGATGCCGGTGCCGATTGTCTGACCCTGGGCGATCACGCCTTTGATCAAAAGGATATGCTAAGCTTTATCGAGCAGGAACCGCGCATCGTCAGGCCGCTGAATTTCTCAAAATCCGCGCCCGGCAAGGGTGCGCGGATTTTCGCCGCCAAGAACGGCCGCAAGGTGCTGGTGACCCAGGCGCTGGGTCAGGTGTTCATGAAACGGCCGTTTGATGATCCGTTCTCGGCCCTGGATACTGTCCTGAAAACCCATCCGCTGGGCGGCATGGCTTCTGCCATCATCGTGGACATTCATTGCGAGGCCACGTCCGAGAAGATGGCAACCGGGCATTATTGCGACGGGCGTGCGTCCTTGGTTGTGGGCACGCATACCCATGTCCCCACGTCAGATGCGATGATCCTGCCGGGGGGCACAGGCTATCTCACCGATGCGGGCATGTGTGGCGACTACCACTCCGTCATTGGGATGGACAAGGCAGAGCCGCTGCGACGCTTCATCACCGGCATGCCCAAAGAACGCTTTACCCCCGCCAACGACGAGGCGACCCTGTCGGGTGTCTATGTTGAGACCGATGACCGGACGGGCCGGGCCACCCGGATTGTGCCAATCCGCGACGGCGGCAAGCTGCAGGCCAGCGCCCCGTGACATGTGGTGCCGGACCGGCGGCAATCCTCGTTTGCTTGTCTTGAGTGCTGCCTTGGCCGCCGCTTGCGGAACCCCAACCGATGGGCGAGAGTTGACGCTCACATCGCCCCTGCGCTGAGGCATCGTTCATGGACTTCCTCTCTCTCTCCCAGACCGGCAGCGCCATTCTTGCACTGACCGTGGTCGCTGTGATGTTCATCATGTTCCTGCGCGAATACTTCCCGACCGAAGTGGTCGCGATGGCGGGGGCGGCTGTGCTGCTGGCCACAGGGGTATTGCCCTATGAGAGCGCCCGCATGGTGCTGTCGAACTCAGCGCCCTGGACGATTGCGGCGATGTTCATTGTCATGGGGGCGCTGGTGCGCACGGGCGCGCTGGATGTGCTGACCCGTATGGCTGAGCGATATGCCCGTACAAACCCCCGCATGGCCGTGGTCGGCGTGATCCTGTCGGTGATGGGGGCCAGCGCCATCATGAACAACACGCCGGTTGTGGTGGTCATGATCCCGGTGGTCGTGCAACTGAGCAAGACGCTGGGAACAAAGGCCTCCAAGCTGTTGATCCCCTTGTCTTATGCGGCAATCATGGGTGGCTCTTTGACGCTGATCGGCACCTCGACAAACCTGCTGGTGGACGGCGTGGCCCGCAGCCAGGGCATGGAACCTTTCGGCATCTTTGAAATCCTGCCCATCGGCCTTGTGGTCTGCGCCTGGGGGCTGACCTATATGACGCTGTTCGGCCGCAAGCTGCTGCCGGATCGCGACAGCATGGCCGCGATGCTGTCAGACCGCTCCAAGATGAAGTTCTTCACCGAAGCCGTGATCCCACCGGACTCCAACCTGATCGGACGTGAGGTGCTTGATGTGCAGCTCTTCAAGCGCGAAGGGGTCCGGCTGATCGATGTGGTGCGCGGCGACACCTCTTTGCGGCGCAACCTGCAGGGTGTGCAATTGCAGATCGGGGACCGCGTGATCCTGCGCACTGAAATGACAGAGCTTCTGAGCCTGCAGGCCAACAAGGAACTCAAGCGCGTGGATCAGGTGTCGGCGGTGGAGACGACCACCGTTGAGGTTCTGATCACCCCCGGCTGCCGTATGGTGGGCCGTGCGCTTGGCGCGATGCGCCTGCGCCGCCGCTACGGCGTCTATCCTCTGGCGGTCCATCGCCGCAACCAGAACATCGGGCGACAACTTGATGATTTGATTGTCAAAGTAGGCGATACGCTGCTTCTGGAAGGGGCCGCAGAAGACATTCAGCGGCTGGCTGCCGACATGGACATGGTCGATGTCAGTCACCCCTCTGCACGCGCCTACCGCCGTGGTCATGCGCCCATTGCGATTGCCGCGCTCGCGGGCATTGTCATCCTTGCCGCGCTCAATGTGGCCCCGATCCTGTTGCTCGCGGTCATTGCCGTCGCACTTGTGCTGGTCACAGGCTGCATTGATGCGGAGGAGGCGTTCTCTTTTGTCGATGGACGCTTGCTTGCGCTCATTTTCTCGATGCTTGCGGTTGGCGCGGCATTGCAGGAATCAGGTGCGGTGATGCTGATCGTCGACGCGATCTCTCCGACGCTGGGCACGTTGTCTTTGCCGATGGTGATCTTCTGCGTCTTCCTGCTGACCACCATCCTGACGGAAATCGTGTCGAACAATGCTGTCGCGGTGATCATGACGCCCATCGCCATTTCACTGGCTGCCGCCCTTGGCCTTG
>CAYUSM010000050.1:0-15561 GCA_964447345.1 uncultured Sulfitobacter sp.
GCGCAGAATGTCGCCAAGGGGCACAAAATCGCCCTTGGCCGCCACCCGCGCACTGTGCAGCATCGGGAACGTCACCAATGACACCTCCCAAAGCTCCAGTTCCGACAAGAGCCGCTGGCCCTTGGTGTTCTTGCTGGCTTTCACGGTCCGGTAGCCAATCGACAACCCGTCAATCGCCCCCGCCGCGATCAGCGCCGCCGCCTCGCGACCTTTCTCGACACTGTCCAGAATGCGTCCCTTGACCCACAGCCCCTTGCTGTCTTCCCGCACCTCCTGCCAGACACCAATCGGCTGCGACGGATCATGCTGCCAGAGCATCTTGATGCTGCGCCCTGCCGCCGCCACGGCCTTCAGCGAAGCCGCATAGGCCCCTGGCTCCACCACATCGCCGCCCTGATCCACCGCGCCAAAAAGGCTCGCATAGCCACTGATCTCAACGCCACCCTCGACCTCGGCCACGTCATCAAACGCCATGAACTTGCGCTCCAGCACCGGCAAGCCGTCCGGCAATCCTTCCCCGTTCTCCGGCGCAAAGCCGAAGTCACTCACGTCATACCCCATGACAAACTCCTCGAAATCTCAGCCGTTTACGGCGTCACCACCAGCACGCTCTGCACCGCCTGCGCCAGGATCACAGCCACCACCCCATAGACGGTCAGCCACAATCGCTTCTCCATCCGCTCCATCATCTCTTCCAATCGGTCCATGCGCCTCAGCATGTTTTGACGATGTATCTCGCTCACCCTTTCATGCGCCTCCAGCCGCAATCCCGGCGCGCAATCAAACCTCTCGTAAAGCGGGACATCAGACATCGTCAGCCACCGCAGGCAGCCCCAGCAAAGACCGTTTCTCCGCATCGCTCAGAAACGTGGCTTCCGCCACACGCCGCCACTGCGCGTCCCGCTCTGCCGCCAGCGCAGGCACCTGATCAAGATCGGGTTTCACCTCCACCATGTCCCCGGTGAAACCATTCAACCAAGAGGCCAATGCCGCCGTCACCCGCGTCGCCAAGGGCAACACAGTCAAGCGATAGAAGGCTCTGTGCGCCTCCTGATAATTGGCGTAAGTCGCATCCCCTTGAATGCCCAACAGCATCGGCGGCACTCCGAACGCCAGCGCAACCTCACGCGCCGCCGCCTCCTTGGTCTTCTGAAACTCCATATCCGAGGGTGAAAAACCCATCGGCTTCCAGTCCAGCCCGCCTTCCAGCAGCATCGGACGCCCTGCGTTCCGCGCTCCCTGATGATGGCTCTCCATCTCCGAGACAAGCCGGTCATACTGATCCGTGCTCAACGCCCCCTGCCCCTCAGCCCCCTTGTAAACAATCGCCCCTGAAGGCCGCGCCGCGTTGTCCAACAGCGCCTTGGACCAGCGCGAGGCCGCATTATGCACATCCATCGCCATCGCCGCCGCTTGCAAAGGCGAGAAGCCATAGTGATCATCCTGCGGATGAAAGCTCTTGATATGGCAGATGGGCGAGCCTCCCTCCCCAACCGCAAACCGATGCTTGCGCCCGCCCACCGCATATTCATAGGCCACCGGCCAGCCATCCGCCCCCGGAACAACCGACATCCTGTCCGAACGCAACACATGCAGCTCCGCTGGCATCCCCTCGCCCACGGCCTCCACATACCCGTTCCCGGTCAGCAGCAGTTGCGCATAGAGTGCCTCCAGCAGTTCCGCCTTGCCCTGCCCCCCATTCGGACGCGCCAGAAGCGACATCACCGGATGCGCCTCATACCGACGCGCCGCATCCTGAACGACCAATGGCAGGGCCGCCGCCGCCTCTGCAATAAGCTTGACCGACCGGAACCCCACCGGGTTGCTGCAAAACCCCGTCTTGGTCAGGCTGACCGCATCCCGCGGGCTCCAGGCCACGCGCCCATTGGTCTGAAAGGCCACCACGGGACCCGTCGCTGACGCCTTCTGCGCTGGCACACTCGCCGCCGCTGTCCCGCGTCGCAGAAAATCAAACATATGTCCCAGCTCCTCATGCCCGTCCGCCCCGGTCTTGGGGCCACCCCAATCGGCTTGAAGAGAATTTGCCTCAAAGTGTTTAATTCCGCGCGACCCCACCGCCCGTAGGGTCGCGCAACGCCGCTCAAAGCGACCGAATAGCGGGGGCCCGCCACTTCGCCGCAGGCTCAATCATCAGCTCATGCAAAGCCCAGACCAGCGCATCCACGCGGTCCGGCGATCCACCGCCCTCGTACCCGCGCTGCGTCATCCGGCACATCTGGTCCTCCAGCTGATCAAGCCCGCGCACATGCGCCACCCGCCCCTGTTCATACAAAGCAGCCACAGGCTCGGCCCGCGCAGCCTTGCCCCGCGATGCGTGCACAGATTTCAAAGGCACCAACGGATCAATCCCGCGCAGCACCTCTCCGACCATCGCACCGCCCTGATTGACCTCCGCCACCAGCCGATCGGCCCCATATTGCTCCATCGCCGCAATCGCAGCCTTGGCCCAACCCGAGGGCGTCGCCCCCTGTACCGTGCAGTCCGCCAGCACCACGGCGCGCCAATCCTGCACCGGCCCCTGCGTCACTGCGCCCACCACAACGATCCCGCACTCATCCGCCCCGGCCCCAGCCGAGGCCGCGGGGTCAAGCCCAACAACGATCCGATCGAACGCGGGCAGCGTCGCAACCCGGCCTGCTTCCAGCGCCTCCGACGTCCACAAAGCGCCTTCCGCATCCGCAAGCAGCACGCCCTCCAACTCCTGCCGCCCCAACCGCGTCCCCTCATACCGCGCCTTCACCTCAGCCATGAACGATGAAGCCAGGTTCGCCGCATTCGCTTGCGTCGGCGCATGTGTCTTCACCGTCGAGGGAGAGGCCAACACGCGCTTCAAAACCTCAACATTCCGCGGCGTTGTCGTCACACACACCCTCGGGTCATCGCCAAGCCGCAAGGCAAACTGCAACTGATCCCAGGTTTCCTGCCCTCGCTTCCACTTGGCCAACTCATCCACCCAGGCCCCATCAAACTGCGGCCCCCGCAGCCCTTCAGGGTCATGCGCCGTATGCACCGAAGCCACCGCCCCATTGGGCCAGACCAGCCGCTTGCGGCCCGCCTCCCAGACCGGTCGCCGATCCTCTGGTGAGCAGGCCAGAATGCCGCTCTCCCCAAAGACCATGACCTCCCGCACCTGCTCAATGGTCTCGCCCACCAGGGCAATCCGCCGACATTGCCCCTCGTCAAACGGCATGGCTCCCTCAACCATCGACCGCACCCATTCAGCACCCGCGCGCGTCTTGCCAGCGCCCCTGCCGCCCAGCACAATCCAGGTCCGCCACGCCCCCTCCGGCGGCAACTGATGATCCATCGCCCAGAACTCAAACAGATAAGGGAGAGCCAGCAGCTCTCCCTCATCCAGCTCATTCAGGAACTGCTCTTGGACGGCCGCATCGGCGGAGGCGATCCAGTTTGCACCCGATCTCAACCCGCGCTCGGTCCAGATCGAGGGCATATCCTCCGTTTGCAATACCAGCCTGTTTGCGTCTGCACTCATTGAGATAGTTCTCCGCCTTTGCGCACTGAATAAGCAGGTCCCTGAGCTTGCCCACGGACTGCTTGGTCGCCGTTTCGTTGATGGTCTCCTCGGACTGAGCCTCTTCCGTCAGCCCCTCGATCTCACGCCTGAGCGCGATCACCGCATCATGCAATGAACCGAGCAGTTCGGCCCCGCGCAGGATGTCTTGGTCTTGGGTAACACTTGCCATGTGGCTCACACCTTTCGTGGTCCCCCAACCGACCAGGCATGAAAAAAGCGGCGTCCGGGATCATTCCCGAAGCCGCTCGCCCATGTCCTCTAGCATGCCAAAATGTATACGCCAGACCGTACGCAAAGTCAAGAAATCTATTACTAACAGATACTTAACCGACCGCACGGTCAAAGGTTAACCTGTCCCCGCGGGGACAGATCGACTTTATCCAATGAAATCAGTTGCCCCCGGTCGAGGCGTTCCCTGCCGCCTCTGATCCGCGCTCCGCCTCGATCTGCCGCCAGCGCGCCACGTTCTCGTTGTGCTCAGCCAGGGTCACCGCAAAAGCGTGGCCGCCCGTCCCATCCGCCACAAAGAAGATATAGTCGGTCTCATCCGGCTGCGCCGCCGCCAGCAGGCTCGCCCGGCCCGGATTGGCAATGGGTGTCGGTGGCAACCCGTCAATGACATAGGTATTCCACGGCGTCTCTGCCCGCAGCTCAGACCGCCGCAACCCACGCCCCAGCACGCCCTCGCCCTTGGTGATCCCGTAGATCACTGTCGGGTCCGTTTGCAGCCGCATCCCCTGATTGAGACGGTTCACAAAGACGCTCGCAACCTGCCGGCGTTCTTCCGCCACACCGGTCTCTTTCTCAATGATCGACGCCAGTGTCAGCAACTCCTCGGGCGTCTCAATCGGCAGATCAGGATCACGTGCCTCCCAGGCTTCCGCCACCAGCCGCTCCTGCGCCTCGCGCATCCGGGCCAGCACCGCCGCACGGTCGTCGCCTGGCCGGACCTCATAGCTGTCGGGCGCCAAAGCCCCCTCAGGCGGCACATCGCCCGCACTGCCTTCCAGCACATCCATCGCCCTCATAGACTCTACGACCTGCCAGCTTGTCACCCCTTCAGCCAAGGCGATCCGAAACCGCGTATCCCCCTGCGCCTTCTTCTCGGTATAGACCGCAGGCACTTCATCCTCACCCGGCTCAAACTCCGCACGCTCAACAAACCGGCTTGTCACCGGATCCAGTTCACGCACCTGCACCGACACCCGGTTCACACCGATCCGGTACACCACCTCCGTCCCGCAGGTACTCGCACCGCCGCGCGTGATAGTATCCACAATCTCGGACATCGATGTGCCGGGCTCCACCAGAAAGCTGCCCGCCTTCAACTGCCGCGTCTTATCCTCGTAGTCCGCACCAATCCTGAAGATGGCAGAAGAGCTTACTGCCCCCTGCTCAGCCAGATCATTCGACACGCGCCGCATGTTGGAACCGGGTTGCACCTGTAGGCAGATCGCCTGCTCCAGCGGCCCTTCCGCCCTGTACTGCGACTGCCCCCAGAGGATCACGCCGCCCAGCATGAAAAGCGCCACAACCAGAAAAGTCACCGCGTTCGAGGCAATATGCCGCCACATGGCCTATACCTTTCCGAACAATACGCTCGCGTTGGTCCCGCCAAAGCCAAAGGAATTCGACAGCGCGACATTGATCTCGCGCTTGACCGCCTTGTTAGGTGCCAGATCAATCGCCGTATCCACGGCAGGATTATCCAGGTTGATCGTCGGCGGTGCGACCTGATCCCGGATTGCAAGGATTGAGAATATCGCCTCAATCGCCCCAGCAGCCCCCAACAGATGCCCCGTGGCCGACTTGGTCGAAGACATCGTCACCTTTGACGCGTGCTCCCCCATCATCCGTTCCACGGCACCCAGCTCAATCGTATCGGCCATGGTCGAGGTGCCATGCGCATTGATATAGTCGACGTCTTTTGGCTCCTTGCCCGCATTGCGCAGAGCATTCCGCATGGACCGCTCACCACCCTCGCCATCCTCTGACGGTGCCGTGATGTGATACGCATCCCCCGACAGACCGTAGCCGATCACCTCCGCATAGATCTTGGCCCCGCGCGCCTTGGCGTGTTCGTACTCTTCCAGCACGACGATGCCCGCGCCCTCCCCCATAACGAACCCATCCCGGTCCTCATCATAAGGCCGTGACGCCTTCTGCGGCTCATCTCCGCGCTTTGTGCTCAGCGCCTTGCAGGCGTTGAACCCGGCAATCCCGATCTCGCAAATCGCGGCCTCTGCCCCACCAGCAATCATCACATCCGCATCACCATGCTGGATCAACCGAGATGCATCCCCAATCGCATGCGCACCCGTCGAACAGGCCGTAACAACTGAATGGTTCGGGCCCTTGAACCCGTACCGGATGGAAACCTGACCGGAAATGAGGTTAATCAACGCCCCCGGCACAAAGAACGGGCTGACCCTGCGGGGACCCTTTTCCTTCATCATCACGGCGGTGTTCGCAATTGAGTTCAGACCCCCAATCCCTGAGCCGATCAGAACACCTGTGCGCTCAAGGCTCTCGGGATCGTCTGGCGTCCATCCTGCGTCTTCCACCGCCTGCTGTGCTGCTGCCATCCCGAACAGGATGAAGGTATCAACCTTCCGCTGCTCCTTGGGCTCCATGTACTTGGCCGCATCAAACGTCCCGTTTGATCCGTCCCCAAGGGGCACTTCGCAGGCGTATTGTGTGACCAGATTGCTCGCATCAAAACCCGTGATCGGCCCTGCACCGGACTGACCGTCCAGAATACGTTTCCAGCTTTCTTCAACACCGTCCGCAAGGGGTGTCACCAGCCCCAAACCCGTCACGACCACTCTGCGCATGATATTGCCTCTCAATTCTCTTTGTCCGCCTATACCTTGGCCAAGCCCCCGTGTTCAAGAGTGCAGCCCGTGTCGCGCGCGTGTCCTCGCTGACACCTGACCGGAACAGACTTGCCTCCCAAGCGTTCCTTGACGGAAGGGGATTTCAATGCCCACATTGCTCGAAATTATCTTGCGCGCAGCCCTCGTGATCGGCGCGATAATCATTCTGAGCCGCCTTCACGGCCTGCGCAGTTTCTCTAAAATGTCCGGCTTCGATTTCGCGATCACAGTGTCTATCGGTTCAGTCCTGGCTGGTGTCGTCACGACGCTGTCCACCCCGTTCTGGCACTTTCTGGCAGCACTCGCGGCCCTCTTCTTCGTGCAAATCGCCCTGTCACAGAGCCGCGCGCGCTGGAGCGCCGTGAGTGACGCCCTCGACAATCCCCCGCTCCTGATTATGGAAAACGGGCAACCTCTGCCTGACAACCTGACCAAGGGCGGCATGACGCTGGATGATCTCTGGGCAAAGTTGCGCGAGGCAAACGCCTATGATCTGAGCCAAGTCCACGCAGTGGTCTTGGAAAGTACAGGCGACGTCAGCGTCCTGCACGGGCCGCAAGACGGTCCGACCCCAAATGCGCGCCTTATGGAAAGCGTCCGCCGCGCCTGATCAAACAGGGGGCCCTTTGCGCGTCATCAACCGCACCGTGTCACCGCCCATCTCCGTCTCGCGCAGCGGCACATAGCCCAGCGCTTTGGCAATCCGCAGGGACGCTTCGTTCTGTGGCGTGATGATGCAGACCGTCCGCCCCGCAATCACTCTGTCAAACCAGTCATGCGCGGCCTGAACGGCATCCATGCCCAGCCCCTGCCCCTGCGCCTCCGGTGCCAGGACCCAACCGGCTTCGGGAAAGGGGTCAAAGTCTTCTCCCAACCCCCGTGACCCGAAAAAGAACCCGGCCTGACCTGCCATCTGGGTTTGACCGTGGGGTTGAATGGCCCATTGGCCAAAACCGCTGATTTGCCAATGCCCGGCATTGCGCAGGAAAACGTCCCAGGAATGCGCCTTTGTACGCGGCTCGCCGGAGATGTGTTTCACCACTTCAGGGGTCGCCCATATCTCGGCAAAGCGGCGGAAATCCTCCGCGCGCATCGCGCGCAGGGTCAAGCGGGACGTGTTAATCGTTGGGATCGTACGGGACATCAGTCAGGAGGGCCTTCACGCTAGATTGGCAGCGTTCCCCCACAGTGCGAAGAGCATCCGCGATGAGCAACCCCCGAAAATCAAACAAGAATAAAAAACGGCGTCATTCCGCTTGGAATGACGCCGTTCTTGGAATTTTGTCGCCGACTGGCCGTCAGGCTTAAGAGGCTTCCTTGATGAACTTCACCGCGTCGCCGAATGTCTGGATGTTCTCTGCCGCGTCGTCAGGAATTTCGATGCCGAACTCTTCTTCGAACGCCATCACCAGCTCAACGGTGTCCAGGCTGTCAGCACCAAGATCGTCGATGAACGACGCATTCTCTGACACTTTGTCCTCTTCCACACCCAGGTGTTCCACAACGATCTTTTTTACGCGCTCTGCGACGTCGCTCATAATAAGTCCTCACTCTTCGGGCCCATGGCCCATATTTCTTTCCGCACGCCCGGTTGAAGGCCCTTGGTCGATGCCCCGGCGGGGCGGCTCTTTCCCCTGATTGCACAGAGGCAAGGGGCCAATCAAGCACCCCCAGTTACGATTCTGCGCCCCCTTTAGCACATGCGAAGCATTGCGCAAACGGGTATGCAGCGCGCTCTACAACATGGCCATACCGCCGTTGACGTGCAAGGTCGCCCCCGTCACATAAGCCGCTTCAGGGCTCGCCAGATAGACCACTGCACTGGCAATTTCGCCTGCCTTGCCCATGCGTCCGGCAGGAATTTGTGCCATGATTCCAGACTTTTGATCGTCATTCAGCTTGTCCGTCATCGCCGTTGCAATGAAACCGGGTGCCACGACGTTTACTGTAATGCCGCGGCTTGCAACCTCATAGGCCAGCGACTTTGACATGCCCACCATGCCCGCCTTGGACGCGGCGTAGTTTGCCTGACCGGGATTGCCCGTGGCACCGACCACGGAGGAGATATTCACGATCCGCCCCCAGCGCGCTTTCATCATCCCGCGCATCACCCCTTTGCACAGCTTGAACGTCGCTGTCAGGTTCACATTCAGCACGGACTGCCACTCTTCATCCGACATACGCATGAATAGATTGTCGCGGGTGATCCCGGCGTTGTTGACCAGAATATCAACCGACCCCATCGCCTCGGCCGCCTGCTTGGGCAGCGCGTCAACCGCTTCCATATCGCTCAGGTTGCACGGCAAGACATGCGCCCGCTCTTCCAGCTCGGCTTGCAGCGCTTCCAACGGCTCTGTCCGCGTGCCGGACAAGCCAACGGTCGCGCCCCGTGCATGCAGCTGCCGCGCGATATCTGCGCCGATCCCGCCAGACGCCCCGGTCACAAGCGCATTTTTTCCTGTCAGATCAAACATCTCTCTTCCCTTATTCTCTTATCGCGTTAGGAGCCCGAAGCGGGCAATCTCTCTATCCGTCATGACATGTATCCCGTCCGATGGGGCAGCCTGCAAGGTAAACCAGTAAAAGGCATCGCTGCCCAGCATGGCGCGGGCGTAAGCCACGTTGTCTTCGTGCTCCCAGGCATCACGCGGATAACTGCTGCCTTCGCCAAAACCATCGGCCCAGGAATGCACGCCTATCACAGCCCCTTTGTCAGCCGTGCGCCGGTTCCCGCCCAGAAAGACACTCACCGCGCCTGAGTAAATCTCACTTGCCGCTGTCAGATGCGTATCCAACCCTTCCGTTCGGATGAGCCGACCAATGCGGTGATCCGCCCCCGCGTCCAGCGAGCCCGGCATGTCCATTAATACAACTGTCGCGACATCCGGATGCGCCGCAATCGCCGCCTCAAACCGGGATGGCGTTCGACTGGTGATCACGCCATTGAAAAACAGGCGCGCCCCGTCGACCTCAATTGTCGTGCGATCCACCGCATTTCCGGCAACCGCACAGCCAAACAGGAAAAGGATCAGGCCAAAAAGCCCGGCACGCCGCATCAGGCGTCTTTCAATGCGGCCACATCATCCGGGGTGCCCACTGCGCGACAGGTGCTTTCCTTGGCGATCCGGCGGATCATGCCAGAAAGGGCCTTGCCTGCCCCGATCTCCCAGAACTCGGTCACACCCTGCGCCGCCATCCATTCCACCGAAGACCGCCAGCGCACGCGGCCAGTGACCTGCTCCACCAGCAAATCGCGAATGCGGTCCGCGTTCGTCACACTTTCAGCCAGCACATTGGCAACCAGCGGCACGGCGGGGTCCTTCATATCCACCTCGCCCAGCGCGCGCGCCATCTCATCCGCCGCAGGCTGCATCAAGGCACAGTGGAAAGGGGCGGACACCGGCAATGGCAAGGCACGTTTGGCCCCGGCCTCCTTGGCCAGGACAACCGCGCGATCGATTGCAGCCTTGCTGCCGGAAAGCACATTCTGGGTGGGGTCATTTTCATTCGCAAGCTGGCAGACTTCGCCCTGTGCCGCATCCTGCGCCACCTTGTCCGCTGTCTCAGCGTCCAGCCCCAGCACGGCCGCCATCGCCCCTTGCCCCACCGGGACAGCCGCCTGCATGGCCCTGCCACGGATGCGCAGCAGGCGCGCTGTGTCGGCCAGCGTCAGGGTCCCAGCCGCACAAAGTGCAGAATACTCGCCCAGCGAATGCCCCGCCACAAATGCCGCGCGGTCCAGCCCCATGCCTTCTGCCTTCATGGCCGCCAAGGCCGCCATAGAGGTTGCCATCAGCGCAGGTTGCGCGTTCTCGGTCAGTGTCAGCGTCTCCGCCTCGCCTTCCCATATCAGTGCAGAGAGTTTTTCCCCCAATGCCTCGTCCACCTCATCAAAGACGGCACGTGCCTCTGGGTACGCGTCGGCCAAGGCTTGCCCCATGCCGATGGTCTGCGCGCCCTGTCCGGGAAATACGAATGCGATGCTCATGGGGTCTCCCTCAAATACTGTCCTGTCGGTCTAGCCCGCCGACGCAAGGCGGACAAGCCTGCACGCTGTCTGTGCGCAACCTCAGGATTGCCACTTAACCTCAACAGGTTATCTTCCCGCTCAAAGAAGACAGGAGCAGAACATGGCCCTCAGCAACACAATTGAACGCTATGGCAGCGTCACCAAGACATTTCACTGGCTCATGGCCCTGCTCATTCTGACCCTCATCCCGCTGGGTTGGTTTGCAGAACAACTTCCCTATGAGACAGACGCCCAGCTTGCCCGCAAGGCGTGGCTCTTTTCCCTGCATAAGACGCTAGGCGTCACAGCGTTCTTTGTTGCCCTCGGACGCATCTTCTGGGCCGGAAGCCAGCCGAAACCCGGTTTGCTCAACGCGGAAAACAAGGCCGAGAGCTTTGCCGCCGAAACGGTGCACTGGCTGCTCTACGCGGCTTTGGTGATTGTCCCCCTATCGGGCTGGATTTCCCATGCCGCCGCTGAAGGATTTGCCCCCATCTGGTGGCCCTTCGGCCAAGGGCTGCCACTGGTGCCGAAATCGGTCGGGGTTGAACACTTCTTTTCCGCCATCCATTGGGTCGCGACAAAGGTGCTGATCGCAGCAATAGTCCTGCACGTTGCCGGCGCCTTGAAACACCATTTCATCGACCGCGATGCCACCCTGCGCAGGATGTGGCCAGGCCGGACATGGATCGGCACGATCCCCCCTCAGACCCACAGCATCGTGCCTTTCCTGAGCGCCATAGCGGTGTGGGCTGCCGCTGTTGGTCTTGCCGCTGTCCTGTCGGAGGCAGAGCATGAGGAGCCGGTCGCTGCAGTTGCGCTCGAAGAGGTCGTGTCGGACTGGACCGTCCAGGACGGCAGCATTGACCTGACCGTGGTTCAATTCGGCAATGATGTTACGGGCAGTTTCCAAGACTGGACCTCAGCCATCACCTTTGACGAAACCATTCCCATGGGTGAGGTCGGGTCTGTCACGACAACCATCTCCATTCCGTCCCTCACGCTTGGGTCCGTGACACAACAAGCCATGGGTGCGGACTTCTTTGACGCAGAAAATCATTCTACGGCCGTCTACGAGGCGGTCATCCGGCATGCGACGGATGGCTATGAGGCCGCAGGTGATCTGACGATCAAGGGCAAGAGCATGCCAATCGTGATGCCATTCAATCTCGCGCTGGATGGTGACAGCGCGGAAATGCGGGCGGACCTGACACTGGATCGGCGCGACTTTGGGATTGGTGACAATGTGGGCGATGAGGCAAGCCTTGCCTTTGCGGTGAAGGTTGCAATCAAGCTGACCGCAACCCGCGGCGATGCCGCACCAACCTCAGAATGAAAAAGGACCCGCCAAGTGATTGGCGGGTCCTCTAAGGTTGTAACGTCAGCCGGGCTTATTCGGCTTTCATGGCCTCCAGCGAAATCATCACATTGACCTCATCGCCCACAGCAGGGGCAAATGCGCCAAGGTTGAAATCTGACCGCTTCAATGTGGTGGTCGCGTCAAAGCCCATCCAAGGCTTGCCCGCCATCGGGTGATCGCCCGTCTTGTTGAGCTTGGCATCCAGCGTCACGGACTGAGTGACATCATTCATCGTCAGATCACCGGTGATCAGCGCCGTATCGTCGCCGGTCACTTCAATGCCGGTTGAGGTGAAGGTGACCAGATCGCCTTCTTCCGCACCAAAGAAATCACCGGACATGAAGTGCGCCTCGCGCTGCTCCCAGCCTGTGAACATCGACATTACCGGCATTGACACGGAAACGGAGGACTTAGCCGGGGCGGCCTCATCAAACATGATCTCGCCCTCAAAGCCCGAGAACATGCCGTAGGTTGTCGAGAAACCAAGGTGGTCATAGTTGAAAACGACCTGTGAATGGCTGGAGTCCAGCACGTATTTCTCTGCGGCAAATGCACTGCTCGCGCCAAGTGCAAAAGCGGCTGCCAGCAGCATGGGTTTCATCGGGGTCATGAGGGTCTCTCCTGTGTGGGTGTGTTGATGACTCGACAAATTGTCCCCTCTCGGTCGTTTGGCAACTCAACACGGTTCAACAGAATATGCGCAATTTTGAACAAAGCGGTGCGGCAAAGATGCAAAAGGCGTGCTGGCCCTCGCCAACACGCCCCGAAAAATCAGGTTTCTTTAGTGGTTCAGGCCAATTTACCCTCATCTCGCAAACCAGAGATCAGGCTCGTGAATGCCTGCCGGTCGGTCGGAGAGACCTCGGCGAGGAATTGCCCACCCTTATCCCAAAGGCGTACAATTGGGCCTGCTTGCTCAGCACGTGACAGTTTTGCGAACTTGCAGCTCTGCAGGATCACCGGTGCGGCACCCACCATCCGGCGCACCACGCGCACTTCACGCCGCACCATGTCGATCTCAACTTCAGGCGCACGGGGGCGAACACTGGCACTCATGAAACCAATCCCCGCCAGAACGGCCGTGATCGACAAGATCAGTTTGAAAAGCATCACATCGCTTTCCCAGGATGATCCCGGCGCAAACCAGAGGCCAAGTGCTGCAAGGGTCAACGATGCGCCAATCAGGCGTTGAGCCCCCCGCAGGATCATGCGGCCGCCGTCAGCCATGTTCAAAGGCTCTGTGGCTGGGACATCCGTTTGCGGATTCGTCGCGGTTGCTGTCATTGTCTTGATCCCTCGGTCGTTGATTTGTCGTTTTTTGTTTCGTTAATGATTTCTTTACAAAAACGACCAAAAAGGGGCGCACCCACGGCCTTGCCGGGACCATGTCTGGGCATTTGCATGTTGGGTGACGTTGCGCTGAGCGCAGAAATTCACCCATTGCATTACGCGCGGTTTCGCCGTAGCCCTGCGCGCATGGTCCGGCCACCAGCCGCTCGCAGGGGAAACCCATGGTGAAGTGCCGACAGACACCCTGACCCTTTCAATGTCCCGCGCGACAGGTCAACGCGAGCCCCTTTCCACCCGCGGTACATCGACACGAGGTTAGAGATGTCCCAACCCAATTCCTTCACCCATGGCCCGCTGGGTCAGATATTCCTCAAGACGGCCCTGCCCATCATCTTTGTGATGACGATGAACGGCCTTCTGACGGTCGTTGATGCGATTTTTCTGGGTCGCTACGTCGGGCCCGAGGCGCTTGGCGCCGTGACCCTGATCTTCCCGCTTTACATGCTGATCGTGGCGCTTGCGACGCTGGTCTCGAACGGCATGTCCAGCATTCTGGCCCGAAATCTGGGCGCTGGTGACATGCCTGCTGCCCGCGCCACGTTCGCAGGGGCGCATGGCATGGCGCTTTTCGTCAGTCTAACGCTTATCGTGGGATATCTGATCATCGGGCAACCGCTGACGGTGGCGCTCGCCTCTGGCAATGCCTCATTGGCGGCAATGGCGCAGACCTACCTGGCGATCACCGCCTTTATGGCACCATTGGCATTCACGCTGGCCGTCCAATCCGACGCGCTCCGAAATGAGGGGCGCGTGGGCTTTATGGCGGCCATGAGCCTTCTGGTGTCGCTCAGCAACATCGGCTTCAACTACGTCCTCATTGCGATACTTGATATGGGCGTGGCGGGATCGGCCTATGGCACGGCGTTGGCGCAATTGTTCGCCCTGTTGATCATCATTGGCTACCGCCTGCAAAACCGCGCTGAACTGCATCCCGCAGACCTGCTGCGCGCCTCTTGGCTGCACGCATGGGGGCGGATCCTTGCTCTTGGTGCGCCGCAGAGCCTGAACTTCATCGGCATCGCCTTGGGCACTACTGCGGTCATTGCGGCCCTGCAGCTTCTGGATGTGCCCGGTTATGAGACCACGGTGTCGGCCTACGGCATGGTCACACGTGTGCTGACACTGATGTTCCTGCCGCTTCTGGGGCTGACCCACGCGCTGCAATCCATCGTTGGCAACAACTACGGAGCGCAGGCTTGGCAGCGGTCGGATCAAAGCCTGCGGATCGGTATGGTGGTCGCGTTTGTGTACTGCGCGAGCGCTCAAGTTCTGCTGACGCTCTTTCCCGTTCCGATCGGTCGCTGGTTTGTGGATGACGCCGCAGTCATTGCGGAGTTCTCGCGCATCCTGCCGCTCACGGTACTCATGATCTGGCTGGCTGGACCGCTGATTGTCATCGCCTCCTACTTTCAGGCCATCGGCAATGCCTCGCGCGCGGCAATCCTGGGGCTGACCAAACCCTATCTATTCGCGCTGCCATTGACCTTCATTCTGCCCCTGTTCTGGGGGGAGACAGGGGTGTGGCTTGCTGGCCCTGCGGCCGAGGTCCTCATGGCGATTTTGACAGCTGTCGTTCTGCTGCAAAGTGCCAAGGCACTTAATCTCAGGCGCGGTCTCTTCACCGCCCCAGCCTGACACCTCAAACGGCGCGCGAGGCCCCTTGCCCCGCGCGCCAAACCGTGTATATCCCGCACTTCCTTTGCAATCACGTTGAACCGCGCAGTCTCTCGTGGTGGGGCCGCAAAGGCATATTGCCCTGCCTATGAAATGCGCCTTGATATAAATAGGAGTGCACATGCCACTATACGAGCATGTTATGATTGCGCGTCAGGACCTGTCCAACACGCAAGCAGAAGGCCTTATCGAACACTTCGGTGCTGTCCTGACGGACAATGGCGGCAAGATGGTCGACCATGAGTACTGGGGCGTCAAAACGATGGCCTACAAGATCAACAAGAACCGCAAGGGCCACTATGCCTACATGCGTTCCGATGCACCCGCACCTGCCGTGCAGGAAATGGAGCGCCTGATGCGTCTGCACGACGACGTGATGCGGGTTCTGACCATCAAGGTGGACGAGCACAAAGAGCTGCCCTCCGTCCAGATGCAAAAGCGCGACGAGCGGTCCGACCGCCGCGAGCGCCGTTGATCCAACGCTTGAAGAAAAGGATATAAGACATGGCCGCAAAACCATTTTTCCGCCGTCGCAAGGTCTGCCCCTTCTCGGGCGATAACGCACCTGCGATCGACTACAAGGACACCCGTCTGCTGCAGCGCTACATCTCTGAGCGCGGCAAGATCGTCCCGTCCCGCATCACCGCCGTCTCGGCCAAGAAGCAGCGTGAACTCGCCCGCGCCATCAAGCGCGCCCGCTTCCTCGCCCTGCTGCCCTACGCCGTCAAGTAAGGAG
>CAYUSM010000051.1:0-15547 GCA_964447345.1 uncultured Sulfitobacter sp.
AATAGGGCAGGTTCGTCTGCTCATCGATGGGCAGCGCGTCCATGTCCGCGCGCAGGCCCACACGGCGGCCTGAATCTGTCTTGCCCTTGATGATCCCCACCACACCGGTCTTGGCGATCCCCTCATGGACCTCATCAACGCCATAGGCGCGCAGCTTCTCTGCCACCACTTTCGCCGTCCGGGTCTCGGTAAAGCCGATCTCGGGGTGCGCGTGCAGGTCTTTGAAGATGTCGGTCAGCTCGTCCGTGGCGGCGTCGATAACGGGTAGAATGCCCATGGGTCTCTCCTTTGATTACTCCGCGCGGCCGGCCCCAAATTCGACGTCCGTACCGGGCGCTGCGTCCAACAGCAGGCGGGTGTAGTCGTGTGTGGGGTCGGCATATACCGCGCTGGTCGGTCCTTGTTCCACCACTACGCCGTTTTGCATAACGATCAGCCGGTCGCAGATCTGCGCCGCAACACGCAGGTCGTGGGTGATGAACAGCATCGCAAGGTTATAGCGGTCGCGGATGTCGTCAAGCAGGTCCAAGACCTGCGCCTGTACCGACACATCAAGTGCAGACACCGCTTCATCCGCGATCAGCACATCGGGCTTCACCATCAATGCGCGGGCGATGCAGATACGCTGCCGCTGCCCGCCCGAGAACTGGTGCGGATAGCGATCCAGCGCATCTGGTGACAGACCCACCAGGTCCATGAGACTGCGCGCTTCGGCCACCGCTTCCTCGCGGCTGATGCCGAAATTCATCGGCGCCTCGATCAGCGACTGCCCGATGGTGCGGCGCGGGTTCAAAGAGCGGTAAGGGTCCTGAAAAACGATCTGCACCTTGGCGCGGTGCGGACGCAGCTGGCCTTGGCTCAGCGTGGCGATTTCATTGCCGTGCAAGCTGATCGAACCGGATGTGGGATCAATCAGCCGCGCGATGCAACGCGCAACGGTCGATTTACCCGACCCGCTCTCGCCGACAATGCCCAGCGTCTCGCCCTTGCGGACATGCAGGTTCACGTCCTGGGCCGCATGCACGATCCGGTCGCGCGACAGCCAGCCCTTGCGCCCGTAAATCTTGTTCAGCTCCTTGACCTCAATGGCCATCTCGCCGGTGTTCACTTCCCGCTGCGGCGGCGTCATCGAGGGCACGGCAGCCATCAGCATCTGGGTGTAAGCCTCGCGCGGATTGCGCAGAACCTGTTCGCGGTCACCTTGCTCAACAATCCGCCCGTGTTGCATGACCACGATCCGGTCCGCAATTTCGGCGACCACGCCGAAGTCGTGCGTGATGAACAAAACGCCTGTCCCGCGCCGCTCCTGCATTTCTTTCACGAGCTTCAGAATCTGCGCCTGCGTCGTCACATCCAGTGCCGTCGTCGGCTCATCTGCGATCAGCAACGAGGGGTCAAGCACAAGCGCCATCGCGATCATGATCCGCTGCCGCTGCCCGCCCGACAGCTGATGCGGGAAGCTGTCGACCATCTTTTCGGGGTCCGGCAGGTGCACGGAATCCATGATCTCAATCGCCCGCGCGCGCCTTTCAGAGGCGGTCATATCCGTGTGGATTTCCAGCATCTCGGCAATCTGCTCGCCCACCCGCGCCACCGGGTTCAGCGCCGTCATTGGCTCCTGGAAAATCATCGCCATCTTGGTGCCGCGCAGATCACGCAACCGGTTGGGCGTCGCCTTGATCGTGTCCTCGCCTTCGAGCGCAGTTATGCCACTTTCTGGCGTCAGGGCCTTCGGCAGCAGACCCATGACCGCCTGTGCGGTCACGGACTTGCCGGAACCGGATTCACCCACAACACAGACAATCTCGCCCGGCATCACCTCAAAGGTGATGTCCTCCACCGCATAGGCACGGTCGAGCCCTTTGGGCAACGCAACCTTCAGGCCGGAAACAGACAGGATCGGATCAGACATTACCGGTCAAACCTGCTTGGAAAAGCGCGGGTCCATCGTGTCGCGCAGACCGTCGCCCAGGATGTTCACGCTCAGCACCGTCAGCGCAAGGATCGCACCGGGGTAGAGGATGTTATGCGGGAACAGCTGAAAAACCTGACGGCCCTCCGCCATGATGTTCCCCCAAGTCGGGATTTCCGGCGGGATGCCGATGCCAAGGAAGCTGAGAATGGCTTCAATGATGATGGCAGAGGCCACAATGAATGTGCCCTGTACGATCAATGGCGCAACGGTATTCGGCAGCACGTGTCGGATCAGCAGCAAGGGCGTCGGCGTGCCTGCGGTGATCGCCGCCTCAACATATGGCTCCTCCCGGATAGACAGCACGACAGAGCGGACCAATCGCACCACCCTCGGTATCTCGGCCACCACAATGGCGATGATGACCGAGGCCAGGCCAGCACTGAACAGCGACACCACCGCGATGGCCAAGAGTATCGCGGGTATCGCCATCATCCCGTCCATGATCCGCATGATCACTCCATCCGCCCAACGGAAGTAACCGGCAATCAGCCCCACGGTCATGCCTACGGCAATCGCAATCGCGGCCACCGACAGACCCACGATCAGCGAGGTCCGCGCGCCATAGATCACGCGCGAATAAACGTCGCGGCCCAGCGTATCCGACCCCATCCGGTAGACCACCTCGATCCGCTGCCCGGTTTCCAGGTCGCGCATCTTGGCCACCTCTCCCGGCACCGCATTGCGGTTGGCGGGGCTGATGGCCGACGGATCGCGCGTGTCGAGATAGGGCGCCATGATGCCCATCAGCGCAATCATCAGCGCCAGACCGCCGCCCAGCAGAACGGAGGTATTGCCAAACATACGGCGCATGGTTTGCCGAAAGGGCGATTGTGCAGCATCGACAGCCATCAGTAGCGGATCCTCGGGTCAAGCAGGGTATAGCTGAGGTCAATGAGCAGATTGATCGCCACGTAGACAACCGAGAAGAACAGGATCACCGCCTGAATGGTCGGGAAGTCACGGTTCAGCACTGCCTCCACCGTCAGCAAGCCTAGGCCGGGAATGGTGAACACACTCTCGGTCACCACCACGCCGCCAATCAGGATGGCAATCGCCAGACCGATCACGGTGACAATCGGCACCGCCGCGTTGCGCACGGCGTGGCGCATCATCACCTTCATCTCCGTCTGCCCCTTGGCGCGCGCGGTGCGAATGTAATCCTCCCCCAGCACCTCCAGCACCGAGGTTCGCGTCAGACGCGCAATGAAAGCCACGAAAATCACCGAGAGCGCGACCGACGGCAGGATCAGCCGGTAGAGCCACCCCCCTACCCCGTCAGCAATCCGCTGATAGCCCTGCACCGGCAGCCACCCAAGCTGCACGGAAAACACATAGACCAGCGCGTACCCGATCACGAAAACCGGAACCGAGAACCCCAAGACCGAAAAGCCCATGATCCCCCGGTCCAGCCAGGTGCCCTGCTTGTAGGCTGCAATGGTGCCCATAGGGACGGCAATGATCACGGTCAGCACGATGGTCAGCAGCGACAGCGAAAGGGTCGGCTCGATCCGTTGCGCGATCAGTTCACTGACCTCTTTCTTGTAGTAAAAACTCTCGCCCAACTCGAAACGCAGCACGTCACCCATCCACAGGCCGAACTGCTTCCAGAGCGGCTCATCCAGCCCGAGGCTCTCGCGAATTTCCGCCACCTGCGCTTCATTGGCGAAATCGCCCGCCAGCATCGCGGCCGGATCACCGGGTGTCAGCCGCAGCAGCAGGAATATGAAGATCGCGACGAACAGCATCACCGGGATCGTCGCGAGGATGCGTTTGATGAGATAGGCGGCCATGCCAAACCTTTGAAAAAGAATTGAAGGGGCCGGCCCGGATCAGGCCAGCCCCGTGGTCATGATAAGCTTACTGCTTTTCGACGTTCCACAGCGCGAAGATACCGCCGCTCAGGAAGCCCTGAACATTCGACCGCAGCACCGTGGGCGTGTTGAACTGACCCAGGTGGATATGTGTCGGATAGGCCACCCATGCAGCCTGAAGGTCCTCTACGATCGCTGACTGATCGTCAAAAGACGTCGAGCGCGCGAAATCGTCACGCAGCTTCTCGATGTTCTCATCGCAGGGCCAGCCAAAGAGCGCCGTATCACAAGAGGAGTTGAGGAAGGCCATGACCAGCGGATTGAAGAGGTCACCGGCATCCCAGGCTGTCAGGAAAGCATTCCAACCGCCATCAGCAGGCGCGTCCTGCTTGGCACGACGTGCCACCAGCGTCGACCAGTCCATGGACTGCATATCAACAGTGAAACCAACCGCTTCCATCAGCTCCTTGGCCACGGGCGCAAGGTTTGTCAGCACGGGCAGATTGGTGGAGTGCATCAGGACAACAGGCGTGCCGTCATATCCCGCCTCTTCCAGCAGCTCACGCGCCTTGGCAAAGTTGGACTCCAAGAGCCCGTCCATATGGGCGTCTGTCTCAAACGGCAATCCACAGCCGAACATCGCCTTGCAGGTCTGATAGAAGTTCGGATCACCGACGGCAGCATCCAGGAAGTCTTCCTGATTGAACGCATACAGCAGCGCCTGACGGATCTTGGGATCGTCGAAGGGCGGATGCAGCACGTTGTAGCGGAAGGTGTACTGAAGGCCTGCCGGGTTGAAGATCGCCGTATAGGCGTCATCATTGCCCTCGATCAGGGGCAGAAGGTCGGGTGGCATGCTTTCAATGATGTCCACCTCACCCGCCAGCAGAGAGTTCACCGCCTGCTGAATGTCGCGGTTGGGTGTCCATTCCACACGGTCCACCTTGGCAACCTTGCCACCGGCCAGACCATTCGCGGGCTCATCGCGCGGCACGTAGCCGTCGAACTTGTCATAGACAACCTTTGTGCCAGGCTCCCATTCGTCATTGTTGAACATGAAGGGACCGGACCCGATGTATTCCTCGATCTGCTCGGACCCCGGTGTCGCCGCGATGCGTGCTGGCATCATGAACGGCACGTTGGACGATGGTTTGGCCAGCGCCAATTCGATAAGGCTGGTGGCAGTGTTGAGCGTGAAGACCATCGTCTTGGCGTCGGTCGCCTCCAGGCTGTCCACAAAGGTCATCATCTTCTGACCCATCGCGTCCTTGGATGCCCAGCGTTTGACCGAAGCGACCGTATCCTCTGCGGTGACATCCGCGCCGTCGTGCCATTTCAGCCCGTCGCGCAGTGTCATCGTGACGGTCAGCCCGTCGTCCGAACGAGAGACAGCGTCCACCATCTGCGGCTGGATGTTCCCCTCTGGGTCCAGCGTGAACAGCGTGTCGTAAATCATGTAGCCGTGGTTGCGCGTGATATAGGCCGTGGTCCAGATCGGATCGAGAATCTTCAGACCCGAATGTGGCACGACGCGCAGTGTTGTTTCTGCTGTGGCCGCCGGGGCCGTGACGGCAAGCCCTGCTGCAAGAGCAGCCGCAGCGGCAACTCCCGTCAGGACGCTACGCCGAAGCATGTGTAGCATGGTAGTCTCCCTATGTGGCGCGAGGTCTGACGCCCCGCATGCCCACGACTATCCCGAGGGATCGGTGTTGAGTCAAACATTGCGTGTATACTGGATACAGAAATTGCGGTTTAGAAAGAGGGAGGTGGCAATCCGTGAGCGTTTCGGCCCGCCTGCCGGTACGCTTAGGTTGGAAAGGCCGCATCGGAGACAGACTTGGAGGGTGGTTGAGGAGGAGCGGACTGACCTGCCGTTGCCAAACCTAAGTTGAATGGCGGCTTTGGTGATCCGCAATTGTTGATATGATGTTCCTATGAACAGACTGATTGCTCTTCTGCGTGCGGTAAATGTCGGAGGAACCGGCAAACTCCCAATGGCCGAACTGCGTACTATGGCCGAAGCGGCAGGTTTCACGGAAGTCCAAACATACATCCAGTCAGGGAACCTTGTCTTCTCTTCCACTGCTGATCTCTCTGACGTGAAGCAGGCACTGGAAGAACAGCTAGAGAAATACGCAGGCAAACCGGTCGGTGTGCTCTTGCGAACTGCGAATGAGATGGGGAACGTCCTTGACGCCAACCCTTTTCCAGACGCCGATCCAAGCAAGGTGGGCGTCCTTTTCCTCGACGCACCACCGCCAGCCTACACTACTTATACCCTGAAAGGGCAAGCCGACGAGGAAGTCGCCCTCGGACAAATGGAAGTCTACGTTCACTATCCGTCTGGGATGGGGCGATCCAAATTGCAGCTACCAGCACTGTCCGAAAGGACAGAAGGCACCACACGGAACATCAACACCGTCGCGAGACTCGCGAAGATGGCGATTGAGCCATAGAACTCTGATTTAAGGAGCGCAGGGTGCCAAAGGTAATTATCGAAGACCTTCCAACCTATGACGGCCCGGATGCAGCCGAGCCATTTGCTGGCTCCCTAGGCGACTACATTGGGCGCGCGATTTCCAAGCACCACGAGCTAAACCATCTCGGCGCGAACATTGAAACGCTGATGCCTGGTGCATCCTCGTCCCATCGCCACTGGCATGACCGGACCGACGAACTTGTCGTTGTTCTAGAGGGAGAGCTGGCCTTGATAGATGATGCGGGGAGCACTCTTCTGAAGGCCGGTGAGGTCGCCGCTTTCCCGGCTGGCGAACCGAACGGACACTGCCTGACGAACCAAGCAGATGCCCCGGCTACCTTCCTGGTTGTCGGAACGCGCGACGCGGAGGATCGGTGCTTCTACACTAACATTGATCTTGTCTCGCACCCGGACGGAACGCTGACTCGACGCAATGGGGAACCAGCGGTTTAGGCTTGAGAGATTTCGAGGATTAGCGACCATTCACTCTGCAAGTAGCATATCGGATGTATGGGCTCCAAACGGACATTGCCCGGTGCGGCAATCGGCTTATAGTGCCCGAACTGCATACATCAGGGACCGCATCCATGACCGACACCACACTCTGGCAGATGTCTGCCTGCGATCTGGCGCGCAATATTGCCGCGGGCGAAGTCTCCGCGCTGGAGGCGGTGACGGCCTCTGTCACGCGGATGGAGGAACGCAACGGTGCCATGAACGCCGTGGTGGACGACCTCTCCGAGCAGGCTGTGGCAGAGGCGGCGAAGCTGGATGAGACTTATGCAGCCTCCGGCCCCGTGGGGCCGCTGCATGGTGTCCCGATCACCATCAAGGAAAACATTGACCAAAAGGGCCGTGCCACCCCCAACGGTGTGCCCGCCTTCAAGGATCTGATCGCCCCGGCTGACAGCCCCTTTGTCACCAACCTCAAGAACGCGGGCGCAGTGGTCATCGGGCGCACGAACACGCCGGAGTTTTCCTTTCGCGGCACCACCGACAACCCGCTGCACGGCCGCACATTCAATCCGTGGAATGATTGGGCCAGTGCGGGCGGGTCTTCGGGGGGTGCCTCCTCTGCCGTGATGTCGGGGATGGGCGCCATCGCCCATGGCAATGACATTGGCGGCTCCCTGCGCTTTCCCGCAACCTGCACCGGGGCGGCGACCGTAAAGCCTGGCCTGGGCCGCACACCTGCCTACAACCCCAGCCAGACAGCCGAGCGTGGGATCATCGCGCAGATCACCTCCGTTCAGGGCGTGATCTGCCGCGAGGTCCGCGACGTGCGCCTCGCCATGCAATCTGCCATTGCTTACAGCCCGCAGGACCCCTGGCAGGTGCCCATGCCGTGGGACGGCCCCGCGATGGACGGCCCGATCAAAGTCGGCTTCACCCGCGAGACCTATGGCTTTGATCTCGACCCGGCGGTTGAAGCCGCCTTGAACGCGGCGCGCGATGCCCTCTCCGACGCGGGTTATGTCGTGGAGGAAATCGAGACGCCGAATGTGCTTGAGATCGGCAAGGAAGCCACCCGCACCCTCTTTGGCGAAACCAAAGCACTTCTGGGCGACGTCATGCGCCAGCACGGCAGCGCAGAATTCAACACTTACTTCGATCACTGCTTTGACATCGCCCCGCCATACGAGGGCGAAGAACTCCTGCTCGCCTATGCCCGCCGCGCCGGATATGTCCGGTCTTGGCTGGAACTCCTGTCAGAATATCCGCTGGTGCTGACCCCCTTCCTGCTGGCCCCCACCTACGCCCATGCCCGCGATTATGAGGGACGCGAGGGCGCAGAGGAGATCATGCTGAGGGGTTTCTATTCCTTCGCCATGAATTTCATGGGGCTCCCAGCAGGGAATGTCCCGGCAAACTACAATGACGGCCTGCCCGTCGGCGTGCAGATCGTGGGCCAGCGGTTCCGCGAGGACATGATCCTGAACGCCTGCGAGGCGGTTGAAAGCCGCGTCGGCGTGATGGCGATGAAACTGTTTGAGCGGGGTTAAGACCCGCTTGGTTCGCCCATGGCTTCGCCCGCCGCACGATCCAACACATCTGCCGCCCATTGATTCAGGCTTTTGCCCGCCAATTCAGCGGCAAGGGCGGCTTTGCGATGCACGTCAGGGTTCACACGAAACATGACTTTGCCGGAATAGGGCTTTTGTGGATCTTTTCCGATCTTCGCGCAGGTCTCAATGTAATCGTCGACGGCCTCATGAAACGCCGCCTTCAGCTCTTCAACGCTTTCCCCATGAAAGCCTATACCATCCCGAATACCGGCGATCCGCCCGGTCAGAATAAAATCCTCATCGTCATACTCGATCCGAGCAGAGTACCCTTTGTAAGTCATCATATTCATCATGGTTCCACACCGATGCGTTTCAGAAATGCCCGTGCCGCACGGACCTGATAACGTTTGGCTTCCTTTTCCGGATGAGGCCGATGAAATGTCTCAACATGTCCGTCCTTCTCAAACCGTACTCTGGACCCACTGCCCTCAATCAACCGCGCGCCCGCCGCCAGAAGCAGCCGCTCTATCGCCACCCATTCAACAGTGCCCGACACCGGATCAGCAAAAACGACGCGAAGGGTCTTAAGGTGCTTGTTATTCATGTTTTGATATAATGAGCGCTAGCAAAATATGCAAGCAATGGGAAACGCCCACTTCCCTTTCTACTCAAACGGGTTCTCCACCTTCGGCCAGAAATTACCCTCCCTCTTCGTATAGGGAATGTTCGCATAGTCCGGCGTGATCGCCCCCGGCCCGTTGATGTAAAGCACCTCCGACGCCACCGGTGCGAACCCGGCATAGAAATGCTGCGATGATTTCACCACGACCGCGCGCATCTTGGACAGGTCCAGCCCCAGATCGGTAAAGCAATTCGGGCTAAAGGCTTGCGTGCGCTGGTCGCTCAGCACCATGTGCACGCCATCCGCCTCCAGCCAGACCCCGGTGCCCATGCGCATCTGGGTCTGGCCCATCATCTGGTGCATGTCTTCGCGCACACCGCGCACAGTCACCTCCAGATCAACCGGATCGCCGGAGGCGACATCTACCTTGCCGCCCAGACGGACTTTCATCCGTCCGCCCTCGCCAACGTCCTGGCACATGCGCACCAGCACCGGGTCCCAGAAGATGCCAAGGGCAACGTCCGTCATCCCCCGCGCCAGCACCTCTTGCAGAACAAAGGTGGAGTCCGCCGGGGCCCCACCTCCTGCATTGTCGGCAAAATCGGCCAGCACCACCGGCGTCGCATTCGCGGCGGCCGCCTGCTCTAGCGCCTCGCCGATCGTAGGCCAATCGGGCAGCAGCTGGTCACGCAGTCCCCACAGCTTCAGACCAAAATCTTGCGCAAGAGCCTGCGCCTTGTCTGCATCCCCATCGGCAATCACCAATGTCCGCGCGCCAACCCGCGCACAATCACCCCAGGGAAAACCATGGGTCAGCGAGACCGACAGCACACCGCCCTGCCCTTCGGCGGCCGACATCTCATCGACAAAGCCGCGCATCGGCGCACGTGTGGTGTGAAACATCGTGATCATCCGGCAATCGAAATCACGCATCACCGGTTTGATCTTGCCCTCTGCCGTATCCGCCGCCAGCGTAAACAGCTCGCGCGCCCGGTCGGGGCTGTCGGTGTGGGGATATTCCTTGTAACAGATGATCAGGTCTGCCGCCGCCAGCATCTCATCGGTCAGGTGGTTGTGGGGATCAATCTCCAGCCCGATCACCGCCCCCTGCCCCAAAATCTCGCGCGCACGGGTCAGCAGATCCCCCTCGCAATCATCATAGCCTTCAGCGATCATCGCCCCATGCATGGACATCAGCAGAACGTCAGGCTGCTCCGCCGCAACCATCTCTAGTATCTCGTCGCGATAGACTTCGTAAGTCGAGCGGATCGTCGGGCCCGCAGGCTGTGCAAAGGCGCAGAGCCCTTCGACCACGTCCCAGCCCCGCTCCTCTGCCATCCGCCGCCATTCATGCAGCGGTGCGGAAAAAAGGTTCGGCTCCTCCTGCGTGCCTTGCCGGGAGACAAAGGCATCCTCAAAGGCCAGCCGTCCGGTCGGGATCGGTGAGAAGGAATTGGTCTCGGTCGCAAGACCGGCGATCATGACTTTCATTGAAGGCTCCAGGTTGGTGTCACACCAGTTAACAGGACAACAACCGCATGCGCCAAGTCGAAAATCCGCTCATCCACCCGCGGCTTTGACATCGCTCAATCCCCATCCGTCGCACGGGCCTATGGTGCGGCTCTCACACATCAACAGAGGAGAGGACGAGATGTCTTATCAGGATTACCTGCCTTCCAGATGGCTCAGAAACCGGACGGATGAGGATCACCCGCTGGTCTCTCTGCGCAAGGAAGTCGACAGTCTCTTTGACGATTTCGGCAGCAATTTTCTGGGTGCGCGGGATGTCAGTGTCCGCTCGAACATAAGCGAAACGGACACCGAATTCCGTGTAACCGCAGAACTGCCCGGCATGACCGAAGAAGACGTCGATGTCTCCATCAGCGGTGACCGTGTTGTCATCAAGGGCGAGAAGAAGTCCGAAAAGGAAGAGCGCAGTGGCGAAGAGGGACGTGAGTTCCACCGCATCGAGCGCAGCTCTGGCGCGTTTCAGCGTGTGATGACCTTGCCCTTTGCAATTGACGCCGACAAGGTCGAGGCGGTAGTCAAGGACGGCGTCCTGACCGTGACGATCCCCAAACCGCCCGAAGCGGTGGAGAACGTCAAGAAGATCAAGGTCTCTTCCGCTAAGTGAGTGGCCCTCCCCTACCCTTCCCGCGTCAGCTTGAAGATGAAGGGGTCCGCATCCCCGCGAAAGTCCATCACGCCCATCAGCGTTTGTGCGTCGATCCGGCGAAAGACATCGTTGATGGGTTTCGCGTCATAGATCATCGTCGCGCTCACCTTGCCGCGATACTCCGTCATGCGCAGACGCGATTTGGGTTTGCTGGTCGACAGAAAGGGCGCGAGGATCGGCATCAGCACCGGGAATAACCGGTCCCTGGCCGGAAGCGCTGCACACAGCCGGATGGGCAGCAGCGCGGGGTTGAGGCAAAAGGTGCCGCCCGACACACCCCGATGGACCAGTGGATGCCCGTCGTCCGCACTGTCAAAGCGTTTGCCGTGCCAGCGCGCCGCCTCAAGCATGCCGTCGAGATAGTGGCCGGTGTCCACCCCCTCCCCCCGCCAGCGTCCGATCATCTCGCCCACTGCCACGGTCTCCAGACCGTCAAAAAGGTCCAGCGCTTCCGCGGTTGTCATGCGTTCGTTCACGCCGCACCCTCCGATGCCAGCAGCCCGTAGGCCCGGCGGGCCAGCACCCTTTCCTCATTCGTCGGCAGCATCATCACCGGCAGCTTGCTATCGGCCGTCGTGATGACAGGTCCGCCGCTGTCATTCGCTTCCGGGTCCAGCTCTGCGCCCAGCCACCCCAGCGCCTCGACCAGTCGCGCACGCAGCGCGGGGATGTACTTGCCCATACCCCCCGTCAGCACGACCAGATCAACGCCGCCCAGGCTCGCTGCAAGAGAGCCAAAGGTGGTCCGGCACCGGTAAACAAAGAAGTCGACAGCCTCTGCTGCCTCGGCCCGGTCACTGGCCAGCAGGTCATTCATCTCGTCACTGATCCCCGAGACACCGAGCAACCCCGACTTCGTGTAGAGAAGATCGCGCACGTCTTCCGCACCATACCCCCGATCAAGCATCAGGTGCAGCAGCACGCCGGGGTCCATCGCCCCGCTGCGGTGGCCCATGGGGAGGCCATCCAGCGCGGTCATTCCCATCGTGGTCGCCATGCTCCGCCCCTCGTTCAGCGCGCACATGCTGACGCCGTGGCCCAGATGCGCGACGATGACGCGTTTCCTGGCAAAGTCGGGATAGGATCGTTCCAGTTTGTGCGCGATGTAGTCGTAGGACAGCCCGTGGAAGCCATAGCGCTGGACGCCGTCCTCGGTCAGCGCGCGCGGCAAGCCAAAGATTTGCGCCGCGCGCGGCATGGTCCTGTGAAAAGCCGTGTCAAAGCAGACGACCTGCGGGATGTCCGGATAGCGTTCCTGCAGATGCCGGATGGGGCGGAGGTTGTGCGGCTGGTGGCTGGGGGCGAGGCTGGCCAGCTGCTCCAATTCGGCCAGCACAGTCTCCGTCACCCGGACAGGATGGGCATGCCCTGCCCCGCCATGAACGACCCGGTGCGAGAATGCGCAAATGGTGCCCAGATCGCCCAGTCCATCCAGCCGCGCGAACATATGGTGCAGGGCTTCGGGATGGGCACGGTCGGTACTGGACGGCTTGCCCAGATCAATCTCTTCTTCCGCGCCGGTCAGCAGGTCGCGTGCGGTCAGGATCATGCCATAGGGCAGGCCCCGAATGCCGAACCGTCTGATCTGCCTCGGGCCATCCTCGGCAAGCCTGTAGACCGCGCAGCGCAGGCTGGAAGAGCCCGCATTGAAGGTCACCACCAACCTGTCATCCATGTCACATCACCTCTGCTCAAGCGCACCTGAGCGGATGCTACGACGAACAGATGGGGTTGTCACAACGGATTGCGGCGTTAGGCGGTGAAGCGAGGCTCGTATATTTAACGTATGTATTTCAATAGGTTAGTTCACTTTTTCGCCGCAACCATGCGGCACCGGTAACCCGCATGGTTACCCATGGGTAACCGCGGATCCTGTCAAAGTCCGGTTACCCGTGGGTAACCTTCGGCCTTCAAAACGGCCTCGAACGCCTTGATCGCCTCTTCCAGCTTACCCTTCGGCAGAGAGGCATAATCAACGCCCGAAACGATCCGGCATTCCCCCTTCCGTGCGGTCACCTTGGTCTCGCCCATGTGGAACTCGAACTTCTCTTTTGGGGTCTTGGCGGGTGCGCTGGCCTTGGCCCCCTGCCCTGCCGCAAAGGACTTTAAGACCTCGTTCTGCGCGTCAGCCGTCGATGCCGCCCGAAGGCGCTGACGCAGGTCCGCCACATCCGCTTCATCCGATTTCAGCACGCGTGACGCATCCACACCGATGTTGCGCGGCACGGCCTTCGGAAACTTCAGGTCTGCACCCAATTCATCCAGCAGCACGACGAAGGATCGGATGTAGCTTTTCTTGACCTTGTGCAGCGCCGAATAAAGCGTTCCCACCAGCTTCAGCGCATCGTCCTCATCCACCGCCTCGTCTTCCGCTGCAGTGATCGCGACCTGTGCCATCTCCGCAAAGGTCAGGTCCTCGCGCACGACGTTCTCTTCAACCATGTCGACATAGCGGCTGAGACGCCGCTGTGCTTGGCCCTCAATCCGGGCGATGATGGTGGCAAACGCGTCATCTTGCGTCTCAGCATAAAGCTGGGTCAGCGCCGTGAACCGCCGCCAGCCTTTCTTGATCTGCAGACGCCCGTCCTGTCCTGTGTAAAGCTCCACCGGTTCCTTCTGGCCCCGCGCACGGATGGAGGCTTTCAACTCTTCCATCTCATCCGCCTGCGCGACCGCCTCAAGCTCCAACCGATCACGCGGCAGATCATCCGTGTGAACATCGACCAATGGCACCCGCGTCAGCACCAGCCCCTCGGCTGCGGCTGCGCGATATGTCTTGGCGTCTTCGGCGTTCTGGCGGCGCTGCTCCACCTTGGCTTCGGTGCTTTCCGTCAGGCTCTCTGCCGTGTCGCGGATCGCAGCACCCATGGGACCCGGCGTGCGCGTGCGGCGCTTGGGTGTCTCTGGCTCAACCGGGGCGAAGCCGAACTTGTTCTTGTTGCTCATCTCAATTGTCCTTCTCTTGGGCGGCATGGGCGCGCCACGAGGTCATCAAGGTATCTTTGAATTCTGCATAGGCCCGGTCAAAGCTTTGCCGTGCACGCTTCCAGGTCTCTCGCGTCATCTGGCGATAGTCCTGTTCATAGACGCTCATCTGAAAGCGCCCGGATTGCTCCACCGCGCGGGTCATCTCGATCGGGTTGGCACAGACATCTGCGCCAAAAACGTTACGAAAGGCATCCATCATCGCACTGTGCAGGGGGTTCGTCGCCTCAAAGCGTGTCATCAGCAGGCGCACGTCAAGGAACTGCTTGGGCAGGGAGATGCCTGCATCCTCAGCCAGTGCCGCGAAGCCGTCCGAGATATCCTCCATCGCGTCGCCAAGCTGGCCGAGATAGGAGGTTGTGCTGTCGTATTCCCAGTACCCCGGACCGGAAGGGATGTAGAGAATATCTGCGGCGAAAGCTGCGTTTAGAGACTGATATCCGATGGCAGGCGGACAATCGAAGACGATCAGATCGTATTGATCGTCTGGCAGTTCATCGAGGTACCGCGCGACGCAACCAAAGAAGCTCCACGCCTTGTGGAGGCCCCGATACTGCGCGGATGCAAATTCGACAAAGGCGGCATTCGCACAGCTTGGAATAATGTCGATGGTCGGCCAGCAGGTGAGCTGGATAAAGTCCTGCACCCGTTGCGCGCCGATGCTTTGCACGTCATCTGGCAGCTCATCCGCGGCGGGGTAGGGGCAATCGTCGGGATCGTCATAGGTGCCCATGATCCGGTCCGCCTCACGACAAAGATCGCGGCACATGATGCCCCAGACGGTGTTCCACTCCTTGACCTCGTTCAGCCCCATCGAATGGGTCAGCGTCGCCTGCGGATCAAAGTCGATGCAGAGCACCCGGTAGCCATCAAGTGCGGCCGCATTGGCCAGATGCTGTGCGACCACCGTCTTGCCCACGCCGCCCTTGAAATTGCTGACGGCAACGCGCATCGCCCGGCCTTTCGGGCGTTCGGGCAGCAGTTTCCGACCCCGAAACTTGACCCGTCGCCGCAGTTCGTTGATCTCCTCTAGGCTGAACCAGCGTTGCCGCCCGTCTTCTTCGGTCTCGCCCTGAGGCAGCGAGGGATCATCGGCAAGCTTCCGGCGCAGGGTATCGGCGGGCACGTCAAACATGAACTGGCTGATCTCCCAGATGGAGAAAGGGCGCAGGGTCTTGACCTCCCCCGGAGAGAAGGTCGCCTTGCGCACCGCTGCTTGCTGCGCAAGGGAGCGTTCATTCATGGTCTGAAGGTCGGAATGGTCTCGCATCTGCCTGCTCTTGTTTTTTCGCCTCGAACCTTGAATAACGGGAAAAGCGCTTTTGAGCAAATTCCAAGTTTCCGGAATCCGGCTTTTGAAGCGATTCGCTGGGATTACGGGAGAGGGAAGGGTCAGAGGCACAAAATCTGGAAGGCGCCGGTCGTATCAGTGTCGAAATAGGGTGACAGCAAACACAAGATAAGGTGACAGCAGTTGTGTCACCTATCACCAT
>CAYUSM010000052.1:0-15543 GCA_964447345.1 uncultured Sulfitobacter sp.
AGCAACTGTTTTCGATGCTGGTAGGGTTAGCACTGCCATTTGGTTCGCCCTCTCTCGCGGATGAAGCGAATGCTTTCTCTGTAAGCTGCATTTGGTACAAAGAGTCGGGCAGTACAGATGCGAGGCCCCTGACGGCTGAGGTCAGCGTGCCGCATACCGGGCTGGCAGCGCCCGCACAACTTGCTCAAGGCGATAACAGCATTCTTTTCGAGATCGTAGGGCTGGCAGATGGCTCAAGACATTTTGTTCAGCGTCCCGCGCCCGGTCTACCTATCGGCGGGATGACCACGGTGTTTGCGGATGGTCGCGCCATTCGCTTTCAATATGGCGACATTGCCGAAGAAGGCTTGCGGTATGTCGTACGACTTGGCTCTTGTTTGGTGTCTGAATAATGGATTTTCTTAACGCGTTGATCGCATTTCTGAACTTCGTCTTCATCCCCGGTGTGGCCTATGGCTCGCAATTGGCCCTGGGTGCTTTGGGCGTGACGCTGGTCTACGGCATTCTGCGGTTTTCGAATTTCGCCCACGGGGACACGATGGCAATGGGCGCCATGGCGACCGTGCTCATAACGTGGCTTTTCCAAAGCTGGGGTATCTCGCTTGGCGTGTTGCCGACGGCCTTGCTTGCCCTGCCCTTCGGCATCGCGTTTGCAATCCTTCTGCTGCTTGGCACGGACCGGGCGATATACCGCTTTTACCGTGTGAAGAAGGCCAAGCCTGTGATCCTCGTGATCGTCTCGCTTGGGATCACCTTCATCTATAACGGCTTGACGCGCTTCATCATTGGCGCGGACGATCAAACTTTCTTTGATGGCCAACGCTTCATCATATCCGCACGGGAGTTCAAGGCCAGCACCGGCCTGCCCGAGGGGCTTTCTTTCAAGACCACACAGGGCATTACCATCGTGACAGCGATCATCGTGGTGGCCGTGCTTTTCTGGTTTCTCAACAAAACCCGTGCGGGCAAGTCCATGCGTGCCTATTCCGACAATGAAGACCTGGCGCTGCTGTCTGGGATCAATCCGGAGCGGGTGGTCATGATCACCTGGATCATCGTGGCCACATTGGCGACCATTGCCGGGGTGCTTTATGGTTTGGACAAATCGTTCAAACCCTTCACCTATTTCCAGCTACTTCTGCCAATCTTTGCCAGCGCAATCGTTGGGGGTCTGGGCAATCCGATTGGCGCCATCGCAGGTGGCTTTGTCATCGCCTTCTCGGAGGTGACGATCACCTACGCTTGGAAGAAGGTCCTGGTCTATCTGATGCCTGAGCCGCTAGAGCCCAGCGGGCTCGTCCAATTGCTCAGCACAGACTACAAGTTTGCGGTCAGTTTTGTGATCCTTCTGATTGTGTTGTTGTTCAAGCCAACGGGTCTGTTCAAGGGGCAAGCGGTATGAATGATACAGTCAAGAATACGTTGCTGTTTGGCGTTGTCGCCGTGCTCATCGTCAGCGTTGGAATTCAGCAAAGCTGGAATTCGGCCCTGCTGATCATCCAGATGGGCTTGATCTCGGCCATTATGGCTTTGGGTGTGAACCTTCAATGGGGTTTTGCCGGGCTCTTTAACGTGGGCATCATGGGCTTTGTCGCCCTTGGCGGTTTGGCGGCGGTGCTCATTGGGATGCCCCCGACGGAAGGTGCTTTTGCCGCTGGCGGTTGGGGTGTGCTTGCCGCCTTGCTGCTTGGTGCGGGGACCATCATCCTGGCGATCTTTGTTATGAAACGAATGGCGTCCGGCTGGTTGCGTACGCTGGTGATGATCGCGGTCCTGGTCGCCGGGTTCTTCCTTTTCCGTGGGCTGCTGGACCCGGCTGTTGAGCGCATCGAAGAGATCAACCCGGCGCAGACCGGATACCTCGGCGGGCTTGGTCTGCCGGTGCTCATCGCCTGGCCCGTCGGCGGGCTTTTTGCGGCTGCGGCGGCCTGGGTGATCGGAAAGACGGCCCTGGGCCTGCGGTCCGACTATCTTGCCATCGCGACACTGGGCATAGCCGAAATCATCATCGCGGTTCTGAAGAACGAGGACTGGCTGACCCGCGGCGTCAAGAACGTCATCGGCGTCCCGCGCCCGGTGCCCTACGAGATTGATCTGCAGAATGACCCGTCTTTCGTGGAACGCGCGGCCTCGCTTGGGTTTGACCCCGTAGAAGGCTCCACCCTGTGGGTGAAAGTGCTCTACATCCTGCTTTTCGCGGCTGTGCTGTTGATCCTGATGTGGATGGCGCAGCGGGCGCTGCATTCGCCTTGGGGACGCATGCTGCGCGCAATCCGTGACAATGAAGTGGCGGCAGAAGCCATGGGCAAGGATGTGACAGCGCGGCATTTGCAGGTCTTCATTCTTGGCTCGGCCATCTGCGGGATTGCCGGGGCGATGATGACGACGATGGACAGCCAGTTGACGCCGGGCACCTATCAGCCGCTGCGGTTCACCTTCCTCGTTTGGGTGATGGTGATTGTCGGCGGGTCGGGCAACAACCTGGGTGCGGTCCTGGGCGGCTTCCTGATCTGGTTCCTGTGGGTGCAGGTCGAGCCGATGGGGCTGTGGCTGATGAACGTCATCACCTCCGGGATGGCGGAAGGCTCGGCCCTGAAAGAGCACCTCATTGAGAGTGCTGCGCACATGCGTTTGTTGACCATGGGGCTGGTGTTGCTGCTTGTGCTGCGCTTCAGCCCGCGAGGGCTGATACCCGAGAAATAGGGGGAGGCCCCGTCAGGGGCCTTTGAGGGCTCTGCCCTCAAATTCCCGGGAATTGATCTGGCAAGAAAGAGGGCATCAGCGCCCCTTGAAGAGACCGCCCAGAATGCCGCGCACAATGCGGCGGCCTGTGGTGCCTTTCAGCTCCTTGATCACAACATTGGCCACTGCCCCGCCAATCCCGTCGAGCGCGCTGCGCCCCTGTCGTGCAGGGCGGGAGGTTGAGCGGGTCACACCCTTTCCAGCGTAGCGGCGGGCGTTGTTGAACTCGCGCAGCATGGGGGTTGTCGCTTCTTCGGCCTCTTCCTCGGCCTTTGCGGCTTCTGCTGCCGCCTTGTCGGCACGATCACGCAACATCTCAAAGGCGCTTTCGCGGTCCAGCCTCTTGTCATATTTGCCAGCCATGGCAGAGCTGTCCATAAGTGCCTTCCGCTCGGATGGCTCAATCGGTCCAAGTTGCGAGGATGGCGGGCGGATCAGCGTGCGCTCGACCATGCCGGGCACGCCCTTCTTTTGCAGGAAAGATGTGACCGCTTCGCCCACACCGACCTCACGGATCGCTTCTTCTGTCTCAAAACGCGGGTTTTCCCGGTAGGTCTCTGCTGCCATGCGCAATTCCTTGCGGTCCTTGGCAGTGAAGGCGCGCAGCGCATGCTGTACCCGGTTGCCAAGCTGGCCGAGGATGTCCTCGGGGACATCTGCAGGATTCTGAGTGATGAAATAGACGCCAACACCCTTTGAGCGGATGAGACGTGCGACCTGCTCCACCTTATCCACGAGGGCCTTGGGCGCGTCGTCAAAAAGCAGATGCGCTTCGTCAAAGAAGAAGACAAGTTTGGGTTTGTCGGGGTCACCCACTTCGGGCAGTTCTTCAAATAATTCCGATAGTAACCACAACAGAAATGTTGCGTAGAGTTTGGGCGCGCCCATGAGCTGGTCTGCGGCGAGGATATTGATAACACCCCGGCCATCCTCGTCGCGGCGCATGAGGTCTTCAAGCGCAAATGCCGGTTCGCCAAACAGGTCTGCCGCGCCCTGGTTTTCCAGCACAAGCAGACGGCGCTGGATGGCGCCGACCGAAGCCGCCGAGACATTGCCATACCGCAGCGCAAGCTGCTTGGCGTTCTCGCCAATCCAGACCAGCAGCGCTTGCAGGTCCTTGAGATCAAGCAGCGGCAAACCGTCTTCGTCCGCGACCCGGAAGGCGATGTTAAGAATGCCTTCCTGTGCTTCTGTGAGGCCGAGGAGTTGGGCGAGCAGCAAGGGGCCCATTTCCGAGACGGTCGTCCGCACAGGGTGTCCTTGTTTGCCGTAGAGATCCCAGAAGGTGACCGGGAAAGCATCGTAGCTGTAATCGGCGAAACCGATGGTTTCCGCGCGGCTCATGAAGGCGTCGTGGAGTTTGTGATCGGCGCTTCCAGATTTCGCGAGGCCCGACAGATCGCCTTTGACGTCGGACAGAAACACAGGCACGCCCTGGGCTGAAAACCCTTCAGCGAGAATTTGCAAGGTGACCGTCTTGCCGGTCCCTGTGGCCCCCGCGACCAATCCATGGCGGTTGGCATATCCGATGTTGAGAAACTGCTGTGTGGCGTAACCTTCGCCGCCGCCTCCGATAAAGATGTCCTTTGTCACGCTTGGTCCTTTTTGGCGGTGTCAATCCTAACTTCCGGCTGAGCATACAAAGTTAACCTTTGCATGCCATAGTTTAGTTGTCCGGGCGGCATATGTCCTTTTGTTGCCTGGCACTTCCTCCCTGTCAGACTGGCCGCGCCTCTTGGTGCGGCCCTTTTTCGTTTCATTCATCCCTCAAGCGAAAAGCGGAATGTAACGCCTTGAAAGTTAATCACGAATTTCCGGTTGACCGGGCGCATCAGCTTTCGTAACGTTGCGGCATAAGTCGGCCCAGTTCGACGGGGAGAGAAGTTTGGGAAAGAGGATGCCTTGCGTCCTCTTTTTCGCTTTTTGAGGGTGCGCATGATCGGCGGCTCTTTGCCCGCAAGCCATCAATTTATTGTTGAACGACACTGACATTGCGCAGCTGCCATGGTAGATGGCGACAAAGCAACAAACGTGGATTTGACATGAGCAAGTTTTTCACCGCCCTGCCGCTTTGTGCGGCCCTTGCCCTCACGGTGCCGGTCAGTGTTTTCGCCCAGACCGCGACGGCAACGGAGGAGGAAGAAGCCAAGCCGCAGACAGGCAACGCCCAAGATATTGAAAATCAGCTGAGCCTTGGGGAGGATGCCGACAAAGACCCTGAGCTTGGTCAGCCCTATACGCAAGAAGTGATCGGTGCCTGGGAAATGCGCTGCATTCGCACCGAGGCCGAAACGGACCCTTGCCAGATGTATCAGCTTCTGGACGATGGTCAGGGTGCGCCGGTTGCCGAGATTTCCCTGTTTCGACTGCCCGAGGGTGGCAAGGCAGAGGCAGGGGCGACCATTGTGGTGCCTCTTGAAACCTCCCTGCCCCAGCAGCTGACCATTGCGGTCGACGGTGGCAAGGCACGCCGTTACCCTTACGCGTTTTGCAATCCGGTTGGCTGCTACGCGCGGCTGGGTCTAACGCCAGCGGACATCACGTCTTTCAAGCGTGGAAAGGAAGCTGTCATTACGATCATCCCGGCCTTGGCTCCCGACCAGCAGGTCAAATTGGCGCTGTCGCTGACAGGGTTTACCGCAAGCTACAACAAGGTTTCCGTGATCGAGCAGTAAGGGTTTCGGTCCAAGAACCCTCGTAAGGCCGCCCAGCTTGGGCGGCTTTTTTCATGGCGCTTTGCGTAGGGTGAGAACGGCGTTCATTCCGCCAAAGGCAAAGGCATTGCTCAAGGCGACCTTTACCTCTGCCTCACGCGCTACATTGGGCACCACATCCAGCGCGCATTCCGGGTCTGGTTCTTCATAGCCGATTGTTGGTGCGATAACCCCATCACGCAGCGCCATGATGCAGGCCAAAAGCTCAACCGCGCCGGTGCCGCCGATGAGGTGCCCGTGCATGGATTTGGTTGAACTGATCATCAGGTTGTCAGCATGCGGCCCGAAGACATCCGCAACGGCCGCGCATTCTGTTTTGTCATTGGCTGCGGTCCCGGTGCCATGGGCGTTGATATAGCAGACTTCGTCCCGGTTGATCCGAGCGTCCTGCAGCGCGCCTTCCATGGCCCGGGCCGCCCCAGCTTTGGATGGCATGACGATGTCACTTGCGTCAGAGGTCATGGCAAAGCCAGCGACTTCACACAGTATTTCCGCACCGCGCTTCTTGGCATGCTCATATTCTTCGAACACGAAAATACCCGCGCCCTCGCCCTGCACCATGCCGTTGCGATTGGCCGAGAAGGGACGGCAGGCGTCGCGCGTCATGACGCGCAGGCCTTCCCATGCCTTGACCCCGCCAAAACACAGCATGGACTCAGAGCCGCCAGTGATCATGGCGGGTGCCATTCCAGAACGGACCATGGAAAACGCCTGTGCCATGGCGTGGTTGGAGGAGGCGCAGGCGGTTGAAACAGTGAAGGATGGACCTTTGAGGTTCCATTCCATGCTGACGTGGCTTGCCGCTGCATTGTTCATCAGCTTGGGCACGACGAAGGGGTGAACCCGGTTCTTCCCCTCTTCATAGACCGCGCGGTAATTGTCATCCCAGGTCGAGACACCGCCGCCTGCCGTGCCAAGAACCACGCCTGATTTCGCGGCCAGTTCGCCAGAAAACGTGAGCCCCGCCTGCTCAATCGCTTCTTTTGCAGCCGCCAGTGTGAACTGCGTAAACCGGTCATAAAGCGATATCTGCTGACGGTTATAGCGCCCCTCAGCCTCGAATCCTTTGACCTGCCCGCCGATCTGGATTTGCAGGCGTTCCACATCGCGGATATCCAGCGGGCCGATCCCGCAGACGCCCTCGCGCATCGCCTGCAGCGTTTCTGGCACAGACAAGCCAAGCGGGTTGATTGTGCCCGCCCCGGTGATGACAACACGTTTCAATCTACTTGCCTTGCTCGGCCTTCAGCCGCTCAATTCCTGCAATAATGCTTTCGACAGAGGAGATATCGAAGTCGGAGTCCTCGGGGTTGTTCGCATTGAAGGGCACCGTGATGTCGAAGGCCTCTTCAATGGCAAAAATGCTCTCGACCAAGCCAAGGCTGTCGATCCCCAGGCTTTCCAGCGTGCTGTCCATCGTCACGTCCTCAGGCTCAAGTACGGCCTGTTCAGCGATGATGGCAATGACCTGATCCTTGATGCTGCTCATGTCGGGGTCCTCAGCGTGACGGATGAGGGTGATTTAGTCATCCTTGCCGGATTTGAAAACAGCCTTTCGCAGGTCCGCGACGTCGCGCAGCACCCGTGGCAGTCGGCGCAGGGCCTTGTAGGCCTCTACCTGCTTGTCCATCTGCGTTGCGGGATATCCAAGCATGGTGCGGCCTGCGGGGACATTCGACATCAGCTTGGTGCCCCCTCCGGCAATAACGCCATCGCCCACAAAGATATTGTCATTTACACCGCATTGTCCCGCCAGAACCACGTTGCTGCCGATCTGGGCAGAGCCTGCGATGCCTACCTGGCCGCAGATCAGTGAGTTTTCGCCAATCGTAACGTTGTGGCCAAGATGCACCTGGTTATCGAGCTTAGTGTTGTTGCCGATGGTCGTGTCACGGATGGTGCCGCAGTCGATGGTTGAGCCCATGCCGATTTCGACGTCGTCGCCAATCGTAACGCTCCCCAAAGAGTGGATGCGGATCCAAGGCTGAGCCTCTGCTTCTCCCTGGTCGCCCAGAGTTTTCCGAGCAGATTCCACCGTTGAGGGTTCGGCTGTGGTGAAGGAGAAACCGTCCCCGCCGACGCGTGCACCCGGCTGCATGATGGAGCGCTTGCCGACGGTCACACGTGCACCGATGCTGACCTGTTCGCGCAGATACGCGCCTTCGCCCAGCGTCACGTCCACCCCGATAAAGCAGTGCGGGCCGATGACTGATCCTGCACCAATCCTCGCGCCCGCAGAGATGATTGCCAACGGTCCGACACTCACATCTTCAGCCAACTCTGCGTCGGGATCAATGATGGCTGACGGGTGGATACCGGATGCGAACCCTTGGCCGCGGTCCAGCATCCGCGTCATGCCTGACATGGCGTAACGTGGGCGGTTTGGGAAAATGGCGGCTTTCAGCCCCATGGCCTGCCAATCAGCATCGGGCCAAAGCATTGCCGCGCGCGCGGACCCAAGGGCCAGCCCATCTGCATACTTGGGATTCATCGCCAGCGCGAGGTCATCGGGGCCTGCAGACTGTGGCTCAGACGCGCGGGCAATCACCAGGTCGGTCTCTCCAGCGGCCTCTGCTCCCAGCGCCTTGGCAATCTCAGCAACAGTGTAGGACATCGCGGCACCCCTTGTGGCGTGCCGCGAGATTTACCCCTGAACGCCGCCCAAGACCACCCCCGCCTGTGACAGGGCGCGCCAGATCTTGGCGTCACGACCGTAGACGTCGGCACGATACTCCGTATGGCCGCGCGCATTGGTCACTGCGGTCCGGTAGATCAGGTGAACAGGCACATGTTCATTCAGTTCTACCTTCGTTTCACGCCCCGTCCGCAGGATCGACTGGAAGTGACCCTCTGGATCAGCTTCCTGCTTGCTTAGCAGCACATAGGCAAAATCAAACGGATCGGCGAGACGCACGCAGCCATGGCTGAACGCACGCACATCGCGTGCAAACAGGCTTTTTGCAGGCGTATCATGCAGATAGATGTTGTACTTGTTCGGGAACATGAACTTCACAAGGCCCAACGCGTTCGAACGGCTTGGCGGCTGACGCATCGCGAATGGGAAATTACGTTCATTGTAGGCGGCAAAGTTAACAGCACCACGGTTGACCACCCTGCCACGACGGTCGGTGATCTGGATATGGCGCGCCGCATTCGGGTTGCGCTTCAGCGCTGGCAGATACTCTTTGGTGACAATGGAACGGGGTACGTACCAACTGGGGTTGATCACCATGTGCTCCATCACATCAGAGAATTCAGGTGTGGGCCGGTCATCGCGATTGGCGCCCACAACGGAGCGGGTGCGGAAAGTGATCTTGCCGTCGTCGATGATCTTGGCTGAGAAGTCGGGGATGTTCACAAGGATGTGGCGTTTGCCCCGCTCCTTGTTGAACCAGCGTTCACGCTCCAGCGCCACAAGAACCGATTGCAAACGTGTCTCAACGCTGACGTTGATCTGCCGCATCGTGGCATCACCAGCCACACCGTCCTGGTTCAAGCCATGTGATTGCTGGAACTCTTGAACCGCAGCTTGAATGTCTGCGTCATAGGTGCGGGTGTTGGTCCGCTCCAGATAGTCCATCGCAATCAGGCGGTTCCGAAGGGCGATGACCGCATTTCCGCTTTCACCGGGTTTCAGCGACTTGGCCGGTACCTTTGGTCCCCATCCACCTGCAAGCAGAAGTCGCTCCATCGCGACTTTCTCTTTGATCAAGGCGTTGTATTCCATGCTTTTTGGCGGCAGCGACCGGAAGAATGCCGCTGGTTTCTTTGTTGCCAAACCGCTGAGATACTCGCCGCGGTCGCGGTATGAGACCTCGCGCACCATCGCGGAATCAATCCGGTTGGGTATCAGCATGCCGGTCTGTATGTCGCGCGCGTATTTAAGGAACACCCGGCTCAACTCAACTTCGGCCTTGCCCCGATCCCGTGGCGTCCGAACGGCGGCGAGCATGTCCATAAGGGCATTGGGGTCATAACGCGCAACTGGCAGGCCATGGTCTGCAGCAGAGCGGATTGCTTGCATCAACTGTGCGCGGCGTGCGCGGTCGACCTCCCCCGCGCCGGTCCAAATGGGCGCATATCCGTTTTGCCGGTAAAAGGCGGCGATATCCTCATCACGCGATGCTGCCTCTGCCACGGCTTGCTTGAAGGCCGTGACCTGCGCTTGCGCAGCTGTCGGCGCAACAACGGCTGCCGCTGGCGCACAAAGGGCGGCAGCGACCGCAATAACTCTTAAGAAATTGAATGTATTCACGAATAATCCTCGTCCACGCGTCTGTTCGCATGACAGATTTTCCGTCAGGCTTAGGGAGGGAGTCCAATAACATTCCGAGTAGCAGACGAACAAAGCGGTACGTGATGCGAAAAAATCACCCGCGTTTTCGATGTTCAATCAGCCTGCACATAGAATAAGCAGAAAATCGCCTAAACTTGAACCTTCTTGGAACCCCACAATTTAAGGGGTTGGTTCAAGATTCGGGCTATGTCATACAAACGTTGCATACGGGAATGCAAAAGAAACGACCATGTAACATCATGGTCACAGGCAGAGGCCAAAACAGGCAGAACACGGGACAGACGCACATGACTGGCATTAGCTCAACGGGGATGACCCGGCGCGCCCTACTTGGCGCATTCGCAGCGACAGCGGTAACAGCAGCCCCCACATATTCCAATGCAGCAGGCTTTCTGCGCGGCGGCGGCGACATTCGCCGGATCAAGATGTATTCAGGCCGCACCGGTGAGCGGATCGACATGATCTACTGGATCGAAGGCCAGTACATCAAAGACGCTGTAAAAGAAGTGAATTACTTCATGCGTGACTGGCGCACGGATGGCGTCAAAAGCATTGATCTGCGCACGGTTGATATCATGGCCGCGGCGCATAACCTGCTGGATGTGAATGAACCCTATATGCTCCTTTCCGGGTATCGGAGCCCCAAGACCAACGCCATGCTGCGCTCTCGCTCGCGCGGTGTTGCCAAGAACTCTTTGCACATGCGCGGTCAGGCCGCAGACCTGCGTCTGTCTTCCCGATCGGTCCATCAGATGGCCCGCGCGGCCATTGCCTGTCAGGGGGGTGGCGTGGGGCGTTACTCCGGCTCCAATTTCGTGCATATGGATTGCGGGGTTGTCCGCAGCTGGGGCGGCTAATTCTCCACAGCGAACCGTTTGAGGCGCCCTTTCGGGCGTCTTTTTGTTTTTGAGGTTCTTCAGGTCAATGTGCCTGGCGCCTTTCCGCACCATCCACTTTCTGGTTTCCGGCAGGAACCCGCAGCGCTGCTGGTCCGGCATCCAAAGGCCGGGTTCGCGACATTTCCCAATTCCAGCTTGTTCTGGTCATGTCTGTTAAATCCCGCTCGGCACGAAACCCCAACACGCTTTGTGCCATCGTTACGTCGGCATAGCTGGCCGCCACGTCGCCTGCCCTGCGTGGGGCGAGCCGATAAGGAATGCGGTGCCCGCAAGCTGTCTCATAGCTCTTGATGACATCGAGAACGGAATACCCCTGCCCGCGGCCCAGATTAACTGTATGAGATGCCTTGCTGTCCAGCAGCCGCATCAATGAAAGCACGTGGCCGCGCGCCAGATCTGATACATGAATGTAATCTCGGATGCCGGTGCCATCTGGTGTGCCGAAGTCATGGCCGAAGACATCCACATGAGACAGCGCGCCACGCGCGACCTTCGCCAGCAGCGGCATCAGGTTTCCACCATTCGTGATCGGAGCTTCGCCAATAAGACCTGAGGCATCGGCACCCGCCGGATTGAAATAGCGTAAGATGCCAACTGCCCAGGGACGCTTTTGCCGGGTCTTTTGATTGAGCAATTGTTCCCCGACCAGTTTCGAGAGCCCGTAGGGGTTTGTGTAGGACAGTGGAGCATGTTCAGGGATCGGTAGGGACTCCGGCTGACCGTAGACTGTCGCGCTTGATGAATAAACAAATGTGTCGACACCAAAGGCATCCATCGTCCGCATCAGGTTGAGCTGAGCTGCAGTGTTGGCGTCAAAGAACGCCTGCGGTCGTGACAAAGACTGCGGAACGGATTTCTTCGCAGCCAGATGAACTACGGCATCAAATCGATGCAGCCTAAACACGTGATGCAATGAGACAGGATCGCTTACATCCAGGTTGTAGCCGACAACTGGGGCGCCTGAGATCAGTTCCAACCTGTCCGGAACATCACTTTCACTGTTTGAGAAGTCATCAACGATGACGGCATCGAATCCGGCTTCCACAAGTGCAAGATAGATATGCGAACCGATGTATCCGGCCCCTCCTGTCAGTAGTACCTTGGATGACATCGGGTCCCCAGTCGAATGGCGCACAACACGTGAAATTCACCCTAAGCACCAGACACCGAGTATTTGGTTAACGCAGCTTCGGGCGGGTTGTCACCGTGCGCCAAAGCCAGTCACAACTGTTACCAGCGTTCGCCAAAGGATAAATGCCTCCAGCCGAAATCCGCTGCGCCTGATGTACCGAAGATCCAGCGCCAGCTTGCGCTGCGTGCCGTCAGTATCACTGGTGTAGCCCTCCATCACCTGAGACAGCCCGCTTACGCCCGGTTTGATAACGTGACGCAGATGGTAGCCGGGCATGGTTACACGAAAGACTTCGACAAACCCGGGCTGTTCAGGACGTGGCCCAATAAGGCTCATCTCTCCGCGAAGCACGTTGATCACTTGTGGCAACTCGTCAATCCGGTATCGCCTCAAGAAACTGCCGAACCGCGTTACCCTATGGCTCTCCTCACTGGCAAAACGGGCGCTCCCTGAATTGCCTTGCATGGTGCGGAACTTCAGCATGACGAAGGTTCGTCCGTGCAGCCCAATGCGTTCCTGCAGAAAGAGGAGCGTTCCCGGGTTCAAAGCCGGATTCAGAAACAAGATCGCCGTGCCGACGCAGATCAAAGCCGGTATGAGGGCGAGTGAAAGTAGCACGTCGCCAACCCGTTTTACTCTCCAAAATGCAGCTGTGCCGCCCACACGCATGTCTGATCACCCGGAGTATTCCTTTTTTCTGAGTGACGTTTAGGGGAGAAGAATTAAGATCGCCTTTGCTGCACGGCGATGCCTTTGGCTCAAAGGTCATCAATCAATCATGTTGGCGCCACAAGAACAGCGGCATCTCCGACTTGCTTGAACTGGGAAACTTTGCCACCATCGATCTTATTTTAGATGAGTTTGACATATCAGGTTGTTGTCGTGCCAAACCCAGCAGAGATTGCGCATTGAAACCAAGGCCCCCTGGGCAAGCATTTGATCGCAGGAGTGACGATTTTGTCTTCTTGCATCTGCCGTTGGACAAATGGGCAATGCGTTGCACGCTGACCTGAGCAAGGAAATAGAATGTCATTGTTTGCCCAAGTAAACCTGGTCTGCCCTAACTGCGGGGCTTCGATGTCAATGGAAGCGGCCCGCAGTGTGAATGCTGACCGTCGGCCTGACCTGCGTGCAGCAATCCTTGAGGACCAGTTTCAGAGGGCAAACTGCGGTGCTTGTTCGGAAGTCTTCCGCCTGCAACCCGAATTCAACTACATCGATACGAGCGCAGGTCTCTGGATTGCCTGCTATCCTGCGTCTGCCATTGCATCTTACGCAGCTACTGAGGGTGACGTCGCCGACCTTTTTGCAACCACATATGGCTCGGCCGCTCCTGAAGCGGCGCAGGAGATCGGGGAAAGCTTGGAGGTGCGCATGACGTTTGGCTGGCCTGCGTTGCGTGAGAAAATCCTGGTCAAGCAATCAGGTCTAGACGACACGACACTTGAGATGCTCAAGCTCGATATGCTGCGCAGGTTGCCGAAGGCGCCATTGGCACAGGGTGTGGAACTGCGCCTTACCGATACGACCGACGCCAAGTTGCGTTTTGCCTGGCTCGATGCGGCCAGCGAAGGCGTCAAGCAGGAGGTAGAGGTGGATCGCGCGCTTTATCAAAAGATCGCCGACAACCTCGAGGCATGGAAACCCATCAGGGATCAGCTGGCGAACGGGGCCTTCGTAGACATCCAAAAGCTGTATACGGCAGCTCCCGGGTAAAACTGATAACGTCTTCCGGCTCAGACACCTTCACGGTTTGACCTTTGATCGCAGCACAGCCGTTTTGTCCCGGGATCACAACTGCTTGCGCCTCAAGTAGCACCATCGAAAACTAATGTTGAGAATGGCGGACCATAGAGGATTCGAACCTCTGGCCTCTGCCTTCGGAGGGCAGCGCTCTATCCAGCTGAGCTAATGGTCCACGCTTTCCCTATACATAAGCCCCCCAGCCCCCGCAATGGGGCCGGGTACGGATTTCCCGACTTATGAATGCAACCCACACTGGTCATCATTCCCGCATTGAGGGAATCGGGTTTGTTTTGAGCGTCAATTTCAACGACCATTTTCAGGAGACCATTATGACCAAGCAATACCACGGACTTTCACGATTGGATCAATTGGCCAAGGCCTGCCTTGAGGGCGACGGGCCCAACGCTGTCTTCCCACGTGTCTTGGGCCGCGCACTGCACCGCAATCCGGTGCAGGTCAAAAACATCGGCCACCAAGGCGTCATTGACGCGCTGACAGAATTGGCCAACGGCATGGGACGCGACGCTGTGGAAAACGGACCGGCCGAGGCCGGGATGACCTTCCTCGGTCAATTTGTCGACCATGACGTCACGCTGGATGCCACCAGTGCTCTTGGCTCGCGCATCGATCCTGCGCGCATTCCAAATGTGAGGACGCCCGCGCTGGACCTCGACTGTGTTTATGGGGCCGGACCAGAGGCATCGCCCCACCTCTACGGGGGCGGCGCGGCGGAAAAATTCCTTGTGTTTGGGCGTAACGAGAACCCGTTGGATTTGGCGCGGACCTGCGCTGGCAAAGCCCTGATCGGCGATCCGCGCAATGACGAGAACATCATCGTCGCGCAGATTCAGGGGCTTTTCATCCGGCTCCACAACATTTTGATGACCTACCGCCAGAAGGGCGGAGACACCGCGAAAGACATCAAATCCTGCGCGATGGAAGGTATCGAACCACATGTCTGGCACGACCACGTCATACCTTCGCTTGAAGACTTCGAACATGTGCGTCGGTTCATTCGCCTTCACTACCAATGGGTTGTGTGGAACGAAATGCTCCCTTCCTTCGTCGATCAAGGGTGTCTGAAGGCTGCAGCCAAGGGTGATCTGCTTGATCCGATGGCCCCCGTGATGCCGGTTGAGTTCACCGGCGCAGCTTACCGGTTTGGCCATGCCACCACACAGTTCGAATATGCGATGCAACGCGGGGCTGATCCGAAAGGGCTGTTTGCGACACTTGGTTTTGGTCCCCGTCCGGTTGAGGGCAACATGCATTTTGACATGATGTTTTCGATGCGGGATGCGGGTGATCCTCAACTTGCCCGTCCCGTTGGTACAGGTCTTGGTCTGCCGCTGTTGAATCTGCCGTTCGTGCACAACGAGATCGAGCTGAAGGACATCGACATCACGCTTGATCTGGCCCAGTCCCGCAACCTTGCTTTACGCAACATGGTACGAGATCGGTACACTTACGAGCTGATCAGTGGTCAGAAAGCGGCGGAGTACTTCGGAATCTCTCAGCGCCCGGACATCCCGAAAGCGCTGAAGGACGCGGGGTTCACCAAGACGCCGCTCTGGTTCTATTCTTTGCAAGAGGCCGAAGAGTTCGGTCATGGCCGTCTGACCGGTGTGGGTGGCAATCTGGTGGCAGCTGTCTTTGCCAACCTGCTCAAGCGCGACACGTCCAGCGTCTGGCATGTGCCGCACTTCAAGCCCTGGCACGGGTTTGGCGGAAACAACAGCACGCTGGCCGGCATCATCGCCTTTGTCGAAAAGCACTGGAAGGAAGTGGAACACGCGGAGCATCTCCGCTGCGGACCCAATTTCGAGGACTGGAAAACAAACCGTCCGGAAGCCTAGGTAGGTGCCCTGACCCGAGAGCCGATGTTTTCGGGTCAGGCAAACAGCTCATGGGCGAGTTCGAGCGCTTCGACCAGCGTATCGATCTCGCCTTCGGTGTTATAAAGACCCATCGAGGCGCGGCAGGTGGCCGACAGGCCCAGATGATCCATCAACG
>CAYUSM010000053.1:0-15439 GCA_964447345.1 uncultured Sulfitobacter sp.
CGATCCACCACCAGGTGCTGAACTGGGGTATGAAGTCTGGGGTGCAGACGATTGTCGCTGCGGATGACACGGCGAAGTTTAAGTACTTTGAGATGGAGTAGGGATAACAACCTAATTACGCTTCAAAGGTCTCGGCTTTGGCCGGGACCCTATCGCCTAGGATACCGACTCATAAACGCGCAACCAGATGCGTGTTGCGGCGAGTTTGACGAGGGCGAGGAAGTTGGCGTCGTGTTTCTAATATCGGGTCGCGATAGCCCAGTAGTGCTTGAGTTTTGAGAAGAACCGCTCGATCCCGTTGCGCCGCCGATAGGTTGCCCGATTGAGCGCTGGCGGGTTGGAGCGGCGCGGGATCGGGCGGATCACAGCCCGCGTACCAACCTCCGCGAGGTGTTCGCGCAGCCGGTTGCTGTCATAAGCGGCGTCCGCGAGCAGGGTCTGACCGGGGCCGACCGTACCGAGCATATCGTCGGCAGAGGGGCCGTCATGGGCCTGTCCGGCGGTCAGCTTTAGGGTGATCGGCAGGCCGCGCGCATCGGTCACGGCATGGATTTTCGTCCACTCTCACACATGCAAGTATGTGTTGCCGTACAATGGTCAGCTCGCCGTGCGAGCGCCCCATGCAGACGGCTCGAAGGTCAGCCAAGCCGGTGGTGTCGGCGGACGCTTTGCCCCCCTTTTTGCGTTGGCCCTGTGTTGGTGAACGCGGATCGAAGAGTTGTCCACTGACTGCTCAGGCCCTTCGTAAGCCGCTGACACCGCTTTGAATATTCGGTCCCACACGCCCAGTCGCGCCCATCGGACGAACCGATTGTAACGGGTGGTATGATGACCATAGCGCTCAGGTATATTGGCCCAGGGCGATCCGGTTCTCAGCCGCCAGTAGATGCCGTTCAGCGCCCGCCGGTCATCAACGCGCGGCACACCACGCGGCTTGTTCGGCAAAATCGGTTCGATGATCGACCATTCAAAGTCCGTCAATTCGTAACGACGCTGGGCCATGCTGCTCTCCTCTTTTCAAAGAGTGAATCAGTAAACCTTAGACGCCGCTAGTGATTTATAAGTGTGTGACCTAAGCCATGGCCCGACTCTTCAAACACTCGACCGGACAAGACACAGAAGCAGTCGATTTCGTTTGCCGCTGCCATCTGCGAATATCCGCGGGCTCCGCAATTCCGAGTTGAATAATCGATATATTCCGATAAGTCACAGGACGATGTCCAAGATACCTGACCATATTTTCAGAATTGCGCCTCTGCAGACCTTGCCAGCGGGTTTCCTATTTTGGGGGGCATTTTGATGGTCACATCCGCCAACCAGAGGGTTTTGATTACTGGCGGGACAGGGTCGTTTGGCAAAACAATGCTGAATTATCTTTTGAACGAAGGTGTCGAAGAGGTCCGCATTCTCAGCCGGGATGAAGAGAAGCAGGACGCTCTGAGAAACGAACTTTCAGATGAGCGGGTGCGGTACTACATTGGCGATGTTCGTGATCGGGACTCCGTCGACCGGGCAATGAATGGGGTGCAGTGTGTTTTTCATGCTGCCGCATTAAAACAGGTTCCAAGCTGCGAGTTCTTTCCTCAGGAAGCGGTGCGTACGAACATCGTCGGCTCGGAAAATGTCATTCGTTCCGGGGTTGCCGCCGGTGTTCGCAGCCTTGTTTGCTTGTCAACTGATAAGGCGGTCTTTCCTGTCAACGCTATGGGCATGTCGAAAGCGATGATGGAAAAGGTCGCTCAGGCTGCGGCGCGGGAATTGGGAAGCGGCGGGGACACCATCATCTCCTGTGTTCGGTACGGCAACGTAATGTACTCTCGGGGTTCTGCCGTCCCGCTGTTCGTCAAACAGATCAAGGCCGGGCAGCCAATTACCGTCACCGAACCACAAATGACACGTTTCCTGATGCCACTTCGGGACAGCGTCGCATTGGTGAACTATGCATTTACCCATGCCCGCCAAGGCGATTTGTTCGTGAAGAAGTCGTCGGCGTCGACGATTATGGATCTCGTGAAAGCGTTAAGACAGATATTCGAGGTGCCTGACCATCCGATCGAAATCATTGGGTGGCGCCACTCAGAGAAGCTTTTTGAGACACTTGCCAGCGCACAAGAGCTTAGCAGATCTGAGGATCTTGATGAGTATTACAGGCTCGTTCTGGATGCGCGCGACCTAAACTACCGGCCCTACTTTAGTGAGGGAAATACGGGGACCATGGCGCATGAGGATTATCACTCTCACAACACAGATCGGCTGAATGTTGAGGGGGTAAAGAAACTGCTTTTCAGCTTGCCGGAAATTCAGGCGGAACTTCGGGGATGATACGCCATGAGCATTAGGAAGAGTTCGGCATTCGTCGCGTCTCTTCTTACGGTAAAAGGTTCGCCGACGGAGCAGGGTCGCCGAAGAAAGACCGAATTGTGATGCGGGTGGTCATAACAGGGGCTGTAGGGCTTTTGGGATGGCATGCCCACGCGCGTCTGCATGCAGCAAATTGTGCAGCTTCGTTCAGAGGTGAGGCGCATCCTTTTGACATTAGGGCACTTGATCATGCAGCCTTTAACGACGATGCGCAGTTGCTGGATGCGCTACGCGGCGCGAAAGGTGTTCTGCATTTTGCGGGTGTTAACCGTGCTGAAGAAGATATCGTCGAGTCCGTGAATCCGGCTCTCGCGGAACGACTAGTGTCGGTTGTCGGGGCTGCCGGTGCGGACCCGCTGATTGTCTACGCAAATTCGACCCATGCGACATCAGATACGGCATATGGCCGCGGCAAGAGGAGGGCGGCAGACATTTTCGTGAATTCTGGGTTGCGTTTCACCAACTTGTTTCTCCCCCATATCTTTGGTGAGTGTGCGAAACCGTTTTATAACAATGTTACCGCGACCTTCGTTCATCAGGTGTTGGCAGGCGAAGATGTGACGCTTAATTCCGAAGGCAGAGTCCACCTGCTTCATGCTGGGCAAGCTACGCAGATTGCAATCGACGCAATCGTTGACGGGCGCACCGGAGACGTTCCCTTCGATGGCACGCCGCTAAGGGTACAAGAGCTATATGATCGAATCTTAGGTTTCGATCAGCTCTATAAGGCAAACATATATCCTGATCTTTCAGATGTGTTCGATCTGGCGTTGTTTAACAGTTATAGGGCTGCAAGTTACCCGGATCATTGGCCGCGTCCATTGAAGCTGAACACCGATGACCGCGGCACATTGTTTGAAGCTGTCAAAGGGGGTGGAGGAGGTCAGACGTTCGTTTCAACCACCAGACCGGGGGTAACGCGCGGCGACCACTTCCATTTGAACAAGGTTGAACGGTTCCTTGTCGTGCAGGGAGAGGCGAAGATTCGCATTCGCAGGGTTCTGACCGATGAGGTCTGGAGCTACAAGGTGAGTGGTGCGAGACCGTCATTGGTTGACATGCCGACGTTGCACACCCACTCCATTGAGAATGTTGGGAGCAAGGATTTGCTCACGTTGTTCTGGACACATGATTTGTTCGATCCATTGGCGCCAGATACTTATGCGGACAGGGTACTTACATGAGTAAGCTGCGTGTCATGACGATTCTGGGGACGCGACCTGAGATCATTCGGTTGTCGCGGGTCATGGCGCGGCTTGACGATTATTGCGACCAAATCATAGTGCATACCGGTCAGAACTGGGACTATGAGCTGAATGAGGTGTTCTTTGAAGACCTTGGTGTGCGGAAACCCGACCACTTTCTGGGTGTTGGCGGCGGGACGCTTGGTGAGACGCTGGGCGGCATTCTTTCACGGACTGAAAATGTGCTGCTGGCAGAAAAGCCCGATGCGGTTCTGATCCTTGGAGATACGAACTCGTCTATCTCTGCCATTATGGCGCGTCGCATGCGCATTCCGGTCTATCATATGGAAGCGGGCAACAGGTCATTTGACCGCAATGTGCCCGAGGAGACGAACCGCAAACTTGTCGACCACATTGCGGATTTCAACCTGGTCTACACTGAACACGCGCGCAGACATCTGTTGTCCGAAGGGCTTCCCCATCGCCGGATCAACGTCACGGGTAGCCCGATGTTTGAAGTGCTGACGCATTTCCAAAATCAGATCGACGCGTCCGACGTGCTAGACCGTCTGGGACTGGAACCACAGGGTTTCTTCATTGCTTCACTTCATCGCGAAGAGAATGTCGATCATCCGGCACGGTTGGAAACGCTGGCCGGTACGATGAACGATTTGGTTGCTCAGTACGACAAGCCGCTGATCCTGTCCACGCACCCCCGCACACGGGTGCGCCTTGATGCTGCTGGCATTTCTTTCGACGACCGCGTTCTGGAGATGAAACCTTTTGGATTTCATGACTACAACCATCTGCAAACGAAGTGTTTCTGCGCGCTCTCGGACAGTGGAACGATTGCTGAGGAAGCCTCGATCCTTGATTTCCCGGCGGTCACCCCGCGCGATGCCATCGAACGGCCTGAGGGGTTGGATGTGGGCAGCATTATCATGACGGGCGTGGATCGAGAGGCAATTGTTGGTGGTGTGGATGCGATTGTGCGCCTGCATGCGGAACGCAGGAAGTCGGGAGAAAAAACACCTATTCCTACCGACTACCTTGTCACCAACACATCTGAGCGCGTCGTGGGCCTGATCCTGAGCACAGCGCGGGTTTCCAATCAGTGGGACGGGGTCAGGACGTATGATGCTTAGGGATCGCGTCATAAAGAGAACGTTCGATCTGGCGCTGTCTTGTGTCGGCCTTGCCGTTCTTTGGCCGTTGATTGCATTTGGATGGGCAATTGCGCGATTTGACACCGGAGCTAGTGGGTTTTTCCTTCAAGAAAGGGTTGGAAAGGACGGCAAGGTTTTCAAAGTTGTAAAGTTGCGGACCATGACACCTCTGGAAGGAACACATGTGACGACTGCGCACGACGTGAGGATCACTCAGTGGGGCCGTCGGTTGCGTCAATGGAAATTGGACGAACTTCCCCAACTCTGGAACGTGCTCAAAGGAGAGATGTCTTTCGTCGGACCGCGCCCTGATGTGCCAGGATACCTTGATCGCCTTGAAGGCGAAGCGCGTCGCTTGCTTGTTCTGCGGCCGGGTATCACGGGGCCGGCAACGCTGAAGTACACGGATGAAGAAGCGCTTCTGGCAGGTGTCGATAATCCTGACGAGTATAACGACAGTGTTATCTGGCCCGATAAGGTACGGATAAATCTGGAGTATCTGGATAGGTGGTCTTTTTTTCTCGACGTTAGCCTTATCATGAGGACACTGAAGCGATGACATCGAGGTTCGAGTTCACCCCAGTCGTTATCCTTGGTGCGGGGCGGTCGGGTACGAATGCATTGCGGGACACATTGACCTCACTGCCTGGCTTCGAAACCTGGGACTGCGATGAGATCAACGCCATATGGCGGTATGGTAACCTGTCCTGGCCAAACGATGCTTTGCCACCCTCGCGCGCCACGCCAAAGGTAAAGAATTTTATCCGCAGCGCATTTTTGAAGCTCTGGCTCAAAAAGGCCAAACCGCGCTACGTGGTCGAAAAAACTTGCGCGAACACGTTAAGGGTGCCCTTTGTGGAAGCCGTTTTGCCCGACGCGTTCTATATTCACATTGTCCGAGACGGCCGAGACGTGCTGGCATCTGCGCAGAAAAGATGGCGCGGTGATCTCGAATTGCCGAACTTTCCATATTTTTGGGCCAAGGCACGCAACACACCGCTACGAAACCTTCCCTATTACGCTCTGTTTTTCTTAAAGAGCCGTTTGGGCATGCTACTAGGCAGGTCAGATCGGCTGGCAGTCTGGGGTCCGCGGTTTCCCGGTGTCGAGGATATGGGGGACGCGAGCCTTGAAGAGCTATGTATTCGACAATGGGTTGCCTGCGTCGATGCCGCGGATCGTGGACTTGCCGAAATCGAAAGTAAGCGCGTGCGCACTGTCCGATATGAAGACTTTGTTAGAAACCCGCATGACACCATCGAAAGCTTGCTGAGCAGTCTGGATGTGACGGTCAGCCCCGACCTGATCAAACATGCCACGGCACGTATTCGAAAGGATTCGGTTGGCAAGGGACGCGGTACTTTGCCAAATCTGAGCAACCATTTGGAGCAGCACATGGGCGATACCTTACGACGCCACGCATACGGGGCGTAACATGAGGATTTATTTGTCCAGACCGCATATGGGTGGGAGCGAAGAAGAATATGTTCGGAAGGCATTTGCGAGCAATTTCGTTGCTCCGATTGGCCCTCAACTGACCGCGTTTGAAAAGGCTGTGGCTGACTATCTTGGCGATGGCGTGTTCTGTGTGGCTTTGTCTTCCGGTTCTGCTGCGCTTCATCTGGCGCTTCTGTGTGCCGGCGTCGGTGCGGAAGACAACGTTTGGGTTTGTTCGATGACCTTCGCAGGCGGGATATTCCCGGTCCGATATCTCGATGCAAATCCCAGTTTTTTTGACCTGAGTAGCGATAGCTGGACAATCGACTGCGACGTGCTTGAGAGCGCGTTGATCGCCGCAGAAAGAGAAGGGCGCTTGCCTAAGGCGGTGGTGCCCACAGATCTTTTTGGCCAAAGCATTAATCTTGAACGACTTGAGAAACTGGCTGAGAGATTTGAATTTGCGCTTGTTGTCGACAGCGCTGAAAGCCTTGGTGCGGAGTTTCTGGATGGGCGCAAATGCGGCACAGGCGGTCAAAGCGCTATTTTATCCTTCAACGGGAACAAGATCATCACCACCTCGGGTGGTGGAATGCTTGTAACAAAGGACCCGGAGATCGCCGAGAGAACCCGTTTTTTTGCGACACAGGCACGTGATCCTGCGCCGCACTACGAACATTCTGAAATTGGCTACAACTACCGTATGTCAAACATCTGCGCCGCCATTGGTCTTGGCCAGTTGGAGGTATTGGACGCACGCGTTGAAGGGCGTCGCCGCATTCGCGAACGCTACGCAGAGCAGTTGGACCATCCTGGCATCACGTTCATGCCTGAACCGAAAGGATACAAATCCTCGATGTGGCTGACCACATTGACAATAGACCCTGAGGTTTGTGGCGTCACACGAGAGGATATCCGCACTGAGTTGCTCAAGCATGATATCGAGGCAAGGCCGCTGTGGAAACCAATGCACACGCAACCGCTCTTTCAGGGATCAACATACCACGGTTCGGGCGTCGATGAAGCGCTGTTCATGAATGGATTGTGCCTGCCATCCGGCAGCGATCTGACCGAAGCTGAGCAATCCGAGATCATCGAGAGGGTGCAGGCAATGCTGCGGCCTGTCTGAACCGCGATGAAGATCCTGCTCTCTCATCGGTTTTTTTGGCCGGATACGGCCCCTTACGCCTTGATGCTTAGGACAATTGGCACTGCACTCGCTGATGAAGGCCATGAGGTCCATGTGCTTTCAACGGTGCCATCCTACCGGGAGAGCACGCGCGGAATTCCTGTGCCGAAACGTGAGGTCTTGGGAGGGATTACCGTCAGGCGTGTTTGGGTGTTAGGAAATGAGAAGGCCAATCCGCTGCGGCGCGCCTTGAATGTTCTTATTTACTGTGCCGTGCTCTTTGCTGCCGTGCTCCGATTGCGACCAGATATCGTGACCGCAGCAACGACCCCACCTGTGATGGCGGCATGGACTGCAAGCCTGGCGGCCAAAATCACCGGTGCACATTTCGTCTACCATATGCAAGATATCCATCCTGAGGTTTCGCTCTATAGTGGTGGAAGACTTGGTCGGGGGATCGCACTACGCATTCTTCGCTTTCTGGACAATCAGACACTTCGCAGATCATCGGCAATCGTTGTTCTGTCGCGGGACATGAGGGACTCAATCCAGGCTCGCGGTCTCGGCGAATTGCCGATCCATGTAATCAACAATTTTTCGCTCGATCTTTTCGATGCACCGGAGGAGCCACCGGCGGAGCTGAGGAAGCCGTCCGGAAAGTTCAGGGTAATTTTTGCCGGAAATCTGGGGCGGTTTCAAAATCTGCCGCGGTTGGCTGAGGGCATATCACAGCTCTTTCCAAGATACCCTAAGCTTGAGCTCATGTTCCTTGGCGACGGGATTGCGCTTACCGAGCTTCGGCAGACCTACGCCGGCCATTCACAAGTGACATTCGGTCCGTTTCTTCCTTTCGCGCAGGCCCGTGTCCTAATCCAAGAGGCAGATGTCGGGCTGGTCGCGCTGGCACCAGATATTTTTCGGGTCGCATATCCATCTAAAGTCACCACCTATCTCCGCCTTGGCCTGCCGCTTCTTGCACTGGTGGAGCCGAAAAGCGCGCTCGCCCGGGATCTTTTGGCTGCCGGTGTTGCCGAAATCCCCGCGTCATCGCGACCACAAGACATTGCTGTGGCGCTGTGTCGGCTGATTGAAACGCCGCGTGAAATCGGTCCTGCTGACTGGGGTTCGAACGAAGAGTTGTGGGCTGCGTGGCTGTATCTATTCGAGCGATTGGCAGGGAGCGAGAGGTGACCGGAAATCAGCTTCGGATTGTGGTTGATGCGCTTAACCTGTCGCATGGCGGCGGCACCGTGGTAATGGGGCGCATCGTTGATGCGTTGGCGGCGCAAGGCGCGAAAGTGACTGTGCTGGTGGCCCGCGAACATGCTTTGGAAGTCGTGCGCGGGACCAGAGCCGAAGCGGAGTATTATCCGCAGGCCTCGGGAGCCGCGCGGTCGCTGTGGTTTCGGCATAGGCATATGGGCACCATTCTGGCCAACCGGTCTGCACAAGGCGTGTTGGGGTTTAACTACTACACGCCATCGAACATCCCCCAGATAACCTATTTCTTCAACGCTTTACCGTTCCTTCCCTTTCGTGAAAGGATTGCAAAAGTAGGCGTGGTGCGGGCAATGGTTCAGAACTTGTCAGCGCGTGCAGCGTTGCAACGGAGCACGCTCAAGGTCTTTGAGTCCGAATATCTGCGTGACGCCGCTCGAGAAACTGCTGCATTTGGTGAAGAGGCCATCGTGGCATACGCAGGCATAGATATTCCGCCGATGGCAGGAGCAAGGTCCGCCCCGCCCGCTGACCCCTTGGTTTGCATGATCACAAGTGGTGCACCCCACAAGCGCAACACTCTTGCGGTCCGCACGTTCTTCGCATTTTGGGAGAGATACCCGACGGCACGGTTGGAGGTTTTCGGAAGGAAGGAGGATATTCTTGCGAGCCTTTCGACCGAGTTGCGGGCGCGATGCCTGTCCTGCGATTTGGTGATCTTTCGCGGCTATGTCGACCGTGAGACACTATACCGAACCCTGGCGACCGCATCTGCCTTGCTGACCGCATCCGAGCTTGAGAGTTTCTACATGGTCGCACTAGAGGCTATGGTCGTTGGTTGTCCGGTCGTTGCTGCTGACATATCGTCGGTGAGGGAAAGCACTGGCACAGCCGGGCGATTGTTCGATCTGGATGACGAAGATGCGGCGCTGGATCATCTTCTGGACCTGCACAGAGCCGAAGTTTGGGCGTCGGCTTCACAGGACGGGTACGATTGGGCCAAAGGTTTTGATGCGGACAGGCTCACCCGCGACTTTGCCCTGCGCATCATCAAGACCTTTTCGACATGACGTCCTCCGCCCCGCCACGCATGAGCAACCGTGCTCGTTTGGTGAGCAATTACCTGCGTCTGGTGGTGACCTTCGCCAGCGGTCTGGCAATCGTACGCATGTTGGCGGAAATCGGCACCTCAACCCTGAACATTTACCTTGTCGTCATCGCTGGCACGGGCTTCGCCTTTTTCATGAAAGTTGTGATGCAGGAAAGCGTCATTCCGATGCTTGGGCTTTCCTACGATAGTCAGGAAGGCCGGAATTTCGCAAAGACGTACTGGATCAGCTTTATCTTTGCACTGGTGGCGAGTTTGTTCGCCATCATCATCTTTCTTGCCCTGTGGGTTTTGAGGGATTTGTTTGATACCGGGACCTTGCCAGAAAGCGTTTTCGGCATCGCATTGGCGACCAGCGCCGTTCGCACAGTATTCTCATCGCTTGCTGCGCCGCCGCTTCACGCCGTCCTGATTAAGGGCCACGTGGTAAGATATAACGTCGCTCTGAGCCTTGAGCGGCTTGTCGAAGTGATCGCTGTTGCCGGGGTGCTATTTCTTATGCCCGGTTGGGGTGAAACTAATCAGGCATTGGCATTCTTCATAGGGTCGAGCGGATTGTTTGTCGTTCTGCAGGTTGGCATCATGATCGCTGCGGCCCGGTCAGATGAGCATCTTCGCGTCAGACGGGTGAGCGACGCATGGGAAGACACTGGGTGGATCCGCCGGATCTTTGGCTGGAACATTGCTATCGTCGTAGCTTTTTTGCTTTATCTTCGGTTTTCGACGCTCTCCATCAACGCGACTTTCGGGGAAGGCCCCACAGTGATCCTGGGTCTGGTATTCCTGGTGATCGGCTATCAGCGTCAAATCTCCATGGGGCTTGTCATTGGCCTCGACGCAATGATTGCACGGATTGCCGGTGCCAGGACTGACGAGGCAAAAAAACATGCCGCGATGGACCGGACAATCCTACAGTCTAGTTACGTGCAAAGCGTCTTTAGTTTTGCCTCCGTGGCCGCGCTATGGGTTCTCGCTGGGCCTCTTTTCAGTTTCTGGTTGGGCGACAGCCTTGATGATGGAGGTTGGGATCTCGACACAGCGGTTCTTCTGTTTCGCATCATGTCAGCAGGCGTGCTTGCCCGTTCCCTTTCAGAAAACTGGATGAAAGTGCTGAACGGTAAAGGTCTTGTTGGGACTTACGCACCATGGTTGCTTGTTGGAGGGATCATTTATGCGTCTTTGATGCTGTTTTGGTTGGGTCACTCGGATGACGTAGAACTTGTTCTCCAATGGCTCGCCACGTATTTTGCACTTCTTTACAGCATTGTGCACTTACTGATCATACCGGAGATACTTTGCCGATCCGTGAGAATGTCCAGAAGAAGGCTCTTGCGTGCAACACTGTTCCCTGGTGCGGTAATACTTGCCCCATCCATATTGTGCTTGGTCTTGGGGTCAGTAGAGCTCTATTTGGCTGCAATTGTTCTTACGAGCCTGCTGTTGCTCAGTGATCCTGTTCGACGACGCTTCGGAGGGTATGAATGAAACACCTGCGTCGCATTTTGCTATCTGCGATTTTGATCGAATGTCTGACAAGGTTCGGAGCATTCTTTGCCGTCATTTTACGCCCCTCTAAGGCTTATTCACTGGAGGTCAGGCTTAGAGCTGCCTTAACCAACTTGGCGCTTGGTACAGGTCTCAAAGAGTTGGGCCGCGGTGTCGTTCTTGCCCGTCCCGATCGAATATCCATCGCATCAAGCGTCAGCATCAGAAACCATGTCGTTGTTATGCCCGGTGGTGGGCGGTTCACCATCGGTCGCGGTTCTCACATCTCGCACCAATCAGTCATGGCGGCTGGCGGTAATATCGTAATTGGGGACGATTGCGCAATTTCAAGCGGTGTCGTGATATACAGCATAACAAATAAGCCAGCACCGAAGGACGGACAAATTGATGATGTCCCGCCGATCAAGGCGCAGGTCACGATAGGGGATTCAGTCCACATCGGTGCAAATGCCACCATTCTTCCGGGAGTAGAGGTTGGCGACCGCGCGGTGATTGGAGCAGGGGCCGTGGTTACAAAGGACGTCCGTGCCGGCAGCCGTGTCGCCGGTGTTCCAGCGCGAGAGATGGCTGAATACCCGGGATGTTAGGGAGAGCTTCAGCGTTTGTTGCCCGAAATCGGGGTGCAGTACTGCGGAACGGGGTCCGCCAAGCCTTAGTGCGACCTTGGGTGCGCCACAGGCTATGGGAGAGATTTGGCAAGTTTGCGCCTGCAACAGAGCCCGAAAAATGGCTATTCATCGGCGGATGCTATAACTCAGGGACAACCATCCTTCGCGAGGTTCTCAGTGCCCATCCCGATGTTGCTTCTCTGCCCAGAGAGGGTGTTGAACTCACTTCGGCATTTCCGGACCTTGAAAAGAACGGCTGGCAAAGAATGTGGCACAGAAATGCTGAGTGTTCTGATCTGAAAGATACCGACCCAATGCAACTGGCGCGGGAGGCCTCGCGGGACTGGTCCTTTTGGTGGCCTCGAAACAAGAAGGTTTTCCTAGAAAAATCAATTGTTCATGGCGCATGGATGCCCATTTTGGACCAAGGGTTTGAAAACTGCTATTTCATAGGTGTGATCCGGAACGGGTTCTGCGCGGCCGAAGGCATTTGCAGGCGGGCCCGACCCAGTGGTCCGGCAGCAGAGCTTCTTGGAAGCAGTAGGTACCCAATTTCGGAGGCCGCCGCACAATGGGTATTTTCCAACCAGCGCCTTTTGAGGGACAAAGGTCACGTGGGGCGTTACCTTGAGATCCGGTACGAGGATTTGGTGTGGGACCCTGAGGCTGTCTTGCGAAGCATGTTTCGTTTCATTGGTGTTGACGACGATGAAATCAACATGCTTGACAGGAGAACCGTACAGATAGGCAAGCGTACATTCGTGATCCGGGATGACAATCCTTCCAGCCTTGCGCGGCTCACCGACGCCGAGCGGGAGGAATACCTGTCAGTTGCCGGCGATATGATGACAGCGCTTGGATATGAAGTGACAACGCGATGACGGGAAAAGTCACCATCTCCCTTGATTTCGAAGCTGGCTGGGGCGTGGTCGGAAACGGGTCCTGGCGTGCGAGAGAGGCTGCTGGTGTCTATCGCAACCTTCGTCCAGCGCTCAGACGATTTGTTTCGCTTCTTGATGATCTCGAGATATCGTGCATCTGGGCCACGGTCGGGGCGATGATCGAAGATCCTTCTGAACGGGATTTTTCTCACCTGAAAGGGGCATACGCCAGCAAGGTTGCCGACTTTGTTGCGCAGGCGGAGGGTGAGACCCATCTCGGTCTTGACCTGCTAGAGACTGTGATGTCGGCGCGGCAAAAGCAGTATTTTGGTACCCATGGATACAGTCACGTGCTGTTTACGGATAGCGAGCAGGATGAGACGGTATTCAGGGTTGAGCTTGAACGCGCTCGTCGAATAAATGCATCATTCGGTCTTGATGCAAATTTCTTTGTATTCCCTGAAAACCGATCAAACCATTTAGATGTTGTTTCGGATGCAGGCATAAGAATTGCGAGGATGCCCGCTGTCTCAGGTCCATTTCCAGATCGGCGGCGTCGCGCGGTGAGGCGTATGTTCGACCTGGCGGTCCGGCCGGTGTCCTCTGTCTCAGAAACTGTTTGCTCGGGCGGGCTGAGGTTGCACCATGCGAGCGAGTTGGTGAATTGGGGAACTTCAGCACCACGCATCAAGAAAGCACTTATGATGAGGCGGATCGAACGTGCGATTCAATGTGCTAAGAGTGGACAACATGTACACTTTTGGTTGCATCCCTTTGATTTGGTCGCCACGGAAGGATTGGAAGAGTTTTGGGAGAATTGTTTACGCAACATTGTCAGGGCGATAGATCGTGGGCTATTATCTATTGAAGCTAGAATCTAGGTGCGTTGGTTTGAATGGGTAAGGATTCAGCGGAAGTTTACCGAGAGGTAGGCTGTCACCATAAGGTGGAATAATGCTTTACTCGTTTTCTATCATTCTTTTCGGATTGCTCCCAGCAGCAATGCTCTTTCTTTGTTCAAAATTCGAAAAGAAAGTTGGAGTACCAAGTACTTTGAAAATAGTTGGATGGGTTGTCTTCATTGGATACACAATGAAGTGTATTTATTTGGCTTATGCGATTCCTAATGAACTTTACTTCCGAACAGTTGAATACACAAAGAACGATATCTATTTGGGGCAGCTATTGCTTCTTTTGGCTGTTACATCTTTTTTGATTGGATTCGTTCTAATTGGTGACCGTAGGTTAAAGCCCTTCTCGATACGAATCGGCAGTTTTCGAGTTTTAGACAAGATTTTTTACTGGTTCGTTTTTGCATCGGCTACTTCTGCTGCGGTTCTATTTTTTTATTTGAAGGGGTTTCATGAACAGATAATATCTGGCCAGTTTCAAGCCGTTCGCTATTTGATTGTCGCTGAAACCGGGCAAAGAGACTCGCTTGGTTACTTACAGCTTGGAATGGATATTCTAGTTATCTTTGCGCTTTACTTTATCGCGCGCAGAAAGAGCCGATTTGTATCTAGTATCTACATGCCAGCTATTCTTATTGTTTCTGTCAGCTACTTCCTTTCTGGACAAAGATTTGGGATAATCATTATCTTGATAGCATTCATTCTCATTAGCCGAAAAGGCCTCTTCAACCTTTTCTCGAGATCGGCATTGCGGAACTCTTTAATAATTCTTTTGTCGCTAAGTTTGTTGTCAATTGCAAGTGTGATGCGCGACGAAAGAGCAGCGATAAAACTATCTGATGTTGATCTACTTGAAGGGGTCGACTCAACGCTGGAGCACGCTTTTCAGGGAATATACGCTCTTGATCCGGCAAAACTCACCGGAATTGTTCTACGTCATGATGATTACCTACTTGGTGGCAGCTTCGTGATGTTTGTGACAGCGCCGATTCCGAGGGTGCTATGGCCGGACAAACCCGATGTTCGGATAGGCCCGTATGTTGCGCAGGAAATCCTAGATTTCCGAAATCAATCCGGAGCACCTCCATCAGCGATTGGCGAGTTTTACATCAACTTTGGATGGTTGGGCGTAGCAATTGGGATGTTGTTGTTGGGATGCGTAGCTGCGTTGAGTAAGTCCCTCTATCTCAATTCTGAAGATCAGGACATCGGGCGCTCTCGGTATGTATGTGCAATGCTGATATTGATATTTTTTCTCATTGGGGATTTCTCATACGCAGCTCTGTTTGCAATTAAGTATGGTTTTGCAGCTATCATATGCGAAAGGTACTGGAAGCAGCGAAAAACACAAACTTCCAGTCCAAGAGCGGAGTATCTTAGCAATAGAGGACCCGCTTTTCAGCTCTCGGATTCCATCGGTAGCGGAGTGAGTGGTCAGCGGCACTGACTATGCAATTGACATCTCAGCCCATGCCCGCGTAGTGCCGTCGGCGAATTCAAAGGTTTCGATGTACTGACCTTCCTGGCCGATCCGCAGTTCACCGGAAGCGTTGCCATCGTTCCAGAGCATCCGAACGGCATTGCCGATGGCATTGCCGTAATCGAAAAAGGCAAATGTCAGGTCGTCGTAGTTCAAATCGGTGAATACCACCCGATCCGCTGCCCCATCAGAAACACCTTCCCAACGCGGGTCTATGAAGGTCAGGCCCTGCTCCTTGGCATAGATATAGGTATCGTTGCCGCTGTAGCCCCGTGCGTATTGCCATGCGCCGGTCCCCGCGCCGACGTCGAGGGTGTCATCACCGGCAAATCCAAACAGCTGATCCGTGCCTCCGAGACCTGTTATCGTATTGTCTCTGCTATCACCAATCAGCACTTCGTCGCCGGACGTTCCGACGATGGGGCCAAACATCTCAGCCCATGCCCGCGT